>DASUNJ010000001.1:0-2767 GCA_036277235.1 Thermoanaerobaculia bacterium
GCTGGTCGCGCAGGATCCCGCCCGGTCGGACTGGCAGCTCGAGCTCGCGTACGGCCACAGCAACATCGGCTCGATCCTGGAGGCGAAGGGCGACCTGAGAGGTGCGCTGCGCCAGTATCGTGCCACGCTCGAGATCAAGAAGGGGCTGGTCCGGAAGGAGCCGGAAAACTCCGACTGGAAGCTCGACCTCGCCACCACGTACAACACCGTCGCCGTGGTGCTCTCCTCTCTCGGAGACCTGGGGGGAGCCCTGCTGAACCATCGCGAGGAGCTCGCGATCAAGGAAGCCCTGGTCGCCAGCGACTCCCGGAACGCTCCCTGGCAGCACGAGCTGGCGATCACGCAGAACTACGCCGGGGACGTGCTCGAAGCGCTCGACCGCGTCGAAGAGGCGGCTGCCCTCTTCGACAGAGCCCGGACGACGATGTCAGCCCTGACAGCCAGGGACCCCGCGAACACTCGCTGGCAACGCGACCTGGCCATTCACCAGGCGCGGCGAGGCCTGGCCCTGCAGGCCCTCGGCCGGCGAGAGGGCGTGATCGGCCTGCTCCAGGGCTCCACGCAGATCCTGCGCGGCCTGTCCGCTTCGGACCCCACCAACGTCAAGCGGCGCAAGGACCTTGCCCACTGTCACATCTACCTGGCTTCCGCCCTGGCAGGCTGGGGCGACTCCCGGGGGGCCATCCGCAACGCCGAAACCGCTCGATCCCTCATGCAGAGCCTGCTCGAAACGAAGCCGGAGGACCGGGACGCCCGCCTGTTCCTGGCCACCAGCCAGGTGATCCTCGGCGAGGGCTGGAGCCAGGCAGGCGATCCGGAGAGAGCTCGCCGTCTCTGGACCGAAGCCGCAGGAGCCCTCGCCGCCCTCGCGGGAGGCTCGCAGGACAAGGAGATCCTCGTGCCGCTGAGCCGCTCCCTGCTTCTCCTGGGCCGCTTGCACGAGGCCCGACCGGTCCTGGCCCGGCTCGGCCGTTCCGGCTACAGACACCGAAGCCTCGCTGAGATTTCCCGGGCGAGAGGGGTCCCGCTCTCTTAGAGAGCGACGCCCGACGGGAATCCTCCCGTCTGGAACTTTCAAGAGGAGCAAACCGCAATGCCGACGATAGACATCACCGTCTCCTATGTGAACGGCACACTCAGCGTGAGCCCCGCCAACGCACAGGTCACCTCCCAGGGCACGAACGTGATCCGATGGGTGCCGGGCACCGGGATCGCTTCGATCGACTCCATTTCCGGCCTGCCCAACCCGCCCTTCACGACGCCCAAGAAAGTCAAGAAGAGGTTCAAAACCACCGACAACAACAGCGCCTCCAGTCCCACCACCTACTCGTACACCATTGGCTACACCCTGAGCGTCTCGAAGGTTTCCAGTACTCACGACCCTCAGATCACCAACGAACCGGAATAGGCGAGGGATACGCCGGCGGGATTTCCCCGTTCGGAAAACGTTGCAAGAGGAGAGACTGCAATGCCGACGACGACCATTCCCGTCCATTGGGTGAACGGTCAACCCCAAGCGGACAACGTAACGATCACCACTGAAGGCGAGAACACGATCCAGTGGGTGCCGGACTCCGGGATCACGATCACAGGCATAAGCGGCCTGCCGAACCCGCCCTTCACGCAGCAGCCGACCTCCGCCAACAACTGGACAGCCGACGACGACAACACCTCCGCCGGCACCTACAATTACACCATCGCCGGCACCAACGACCTCCTCGGGGTTTCCGGCACACATGACCCTCAGATCACCAACGAGCCGGAATAGTCGAGCGCTCCGGGACCTGTCATCCGCACGGTATATGCTCCCGCCGTGCCGGAATCGCAGAGCACACCTCCGGGAGGACCGGTCCTCCGGACGCTCGTCTTCCTGGAGCCGCTGGATGGCAGCCCCGAGAGTCGACTTCTCTTTGATCGCCCCCTGGACGCGGTGCGCTTCTGCCTCTCCTGGCACGACGCCGTCCAGGGGCGTGCCGCCATACACCTGGGCGAGGTTTTCTCAGTAACCGAAGGCGAGGGGCCGGCGCGCGCCGCCGCGTTGCGGCTCCTCGCGCTGGCCCGGGGCGGACAGACGCTGCTCACCCGCACCGCGTTCGACCTGGCCCGGCGCGCCGCCGTCGGCGAAGAGCTGGGAGCCGGGATCGAGTGGCGGGCGCATGGCGCCTATCAATCTCCTCTGGATGGCCAGGAGATCGAGGTCTTCGAGGTGGGAAGGTCTCCCCTGGCGCCGCTCTCCGGGATCCGGGCCGCGAAGAGCCAATGGCGTCCGGAGGCCGGCCAGACCGTGCCCCAACGCCCTCACTGGGTCCTGGAGAGGCGGCTGGAGGGCGCCACGTTCGGGGAGATCTGGCTGACCCGGCACCTCAAAACCAGGGACCGGCGCGTGCTGCGCTTCTGCCTGGACCCCGAGGAACTGCCGCGCCTGCGGCGCCAGCTCTCGTTCCTGCGGGAGATCCGGGAACGGCTCGCCGGTCCCTCCTTCATCGTCCGCCCGGTCGACAGCCAGCTCACGGAAGAGCCGTTCTTCCTGGAATCGGAGCACGCAGGCGGCGACCCTCTTCCGCTCTGGGCAGCGGCGCGCGGTGGGCTCGCCCAGGTGCCGCTCGCGGTCCGCCTGGACCTGGGGACCCAACTGGCCGATGCCGTTGCCGCCCTCCACTCCCTGGGGATCGCCCTGGGTCCCCTCGACCCTTTCAACCTCCTGATCGTCGAAAAGGAGGATGGCGCTCCCCGGCTGCTCCTCGCCGAGCTGTCGCAGTGCCTCGTC
>DASUNJ010000002.1:0-7374 GCA_036277235.1 Thermoanaerobaculia bacterium
TCGGGCGTACACCTGAGCGATTCAGGTGTACGCCCGAGCAATCCTGGTATATAGCCGAGTGACTTGAGCTCACAGCCGAGCGACTCCCGCGTGGTCTAGAATCCGAGGGCCATGGCGAAACGCTGCTTGCTCTTGCTGGCCGCGCTGTTCCTGCTGCATGAAAGCGCGCTCGCGCAGCCGACGGCGGTCCCGACCTCGAACGTGATCTACCGGGTCCTGCGCATCAAGACTCCCGCGGACACCGGCTCCGCCTTCACGATCGAAGTCGACGGCAAGCAGTACCTGATCACCGCCCGCCATCTCCTGGAGGGCTTCGGGAGTGAGGGAGAGGTCGATCTGTGGATGGAGGGCCGATGGAGCCGGGTCCGTGTCCGGGCCATCTATCCCGCGAAGGAGACCGTGGACATCGCGGCCCTCGACGCGGGCAGGCCGCTCACGGTCACCTTTCCCCTCGAGCCTTCGGCCGGCGGGTTGACGCTCGGCCAGCAGGTCTACTTCCTCGGCTATCCTTACGGCCTGGGCACGCCGGGGCCTGCCCTGCCCGGTTTCGGCGAGGTCCCCTTTCTGAAGAGCGGGATCCTCTCCGCCATGGACGACAGGGATCCCGACGCGAACGTCTTCTACCTCGACGGCCACAACAATCCGGGCTTCTCCGGGGGGCCGATCGTGTTCTGGCACTCGGAGAGCGGCAGGTTCCGCGTCGCCGGAGTCGTGCGGGGCTACCGGAACGAGGCGCTGCCGGTGCTCAAGAAGAAGAACCTGGACGATCCCCGGGCGCAGGCCCACAACGATCTGTACACGAGGGCCAACTCGGGCATCGTCATCGGCTACGACATCCAGCACATCGTCGATGCGATCCGCCGGGCGGCTCCACCGCCCGCGCCCTGAGAGGAGCTGTCCGATGCCGAAGCCGGTCTGGAGGAAGGCCCTGACGATCGTGGCCCTCGCCGCCACGGTGATGGCGCTCTATCTTCAGATCTTCGAGCGCAGATCGCGGCAGGAAGAGGCGCGGCTGGCCGCCGTCCGGCTGGACGATGCGCTCGCCGAATCCCGCGCCCGCCTGCGCGCCGAGATCCTCGCCGAGCTGCGCGCGGAGATCCGCAAAGAGAGCGACGAGCCCCAGCCCGGCACGCAGCCCGTCCCCGACACGGTCCTGCGCCGGCTCGAAACCAGCGGAAGCCTCGATGCCTTCCGTCCGCAGGAAGCCCTCGTCATCGCCAGCCTCGACGAGGCTCTCAAGTCGCTGACGCGGCAGACGGAGGAGTCGGACCGCGCTCTCCGGCGCGAGTTGGAAGAGCTGCGGGCCGCGACCCTGCGCGAGTCGGACGTCTCTTCCAAAATCGCGCTCCTCATGCTCGTCGCGCTCCTCGCCATGGCCGGCCAGCTCCTGCCCTCCGTGTGGCCGCGCACCTCCGTGGCCCGCAAAGAGCGGCTCGACTAATTTAGTCGGCCTCTTTTACCGTTCGCCTCTCGGCGAACTGCCATCACGGGTACTGTCAATATCTCAGTACGGCCACAACTGGCCGATGGTCTGAGACGCCATAGTTTTTCAGTGGGCCCGTGCCACCTGCTCCTTGGTGGAATCGCGATGGACCGCCGAACCCAGCATCATGGTCATAAGCATAGATGGTAGGTTGAGTCTCGACATTGTTCAATGCTGCAGGGGACAGGATTATGAAATCGATGGTGTAACCGTCGTCGATGGCTGTTGCGTGTTGGCCAGCATCGGGTTGTGGCGCGACCCAGAACCATTCAGAAAGGGTACCCTCCCGAAGCACGTCAAGGGAGTGATTCGGATCACCGAGCTCGGCGTTGAAGTCACCGAGCACGATAACCCGAGGGGATCCGGGTTCCGGGAAATCAGGGTTATCGCCCGAAGCATCCGCCGTAAGCCAGCGGGCCAGTGCAGCCGCTTCTCTCCTGCGAACTTCGGCATCCGCGGGGTCCAGAAATACCGGGAATCCGGAGCGTAGGTGCACCACTACTGCCACGAACTCGATACCAGACGACCTATGCCTGAGGGCAGCAGCATAGGGTCTTCTCCCTCCTGGCCCTCCGCGAATCGAAGCTCCCTTCAAAAACTCTACGGCTTCAGTGTTGATGCAGAGAAAAGCTTTTTGGAAGCTGTTGGACACATCGGCAGGGTTTGGATCGGAAGTGAACCACTGACCCGTACTGGAGCGAATAGCATAGTTCTTGCCCCCGCCGTTGGCTAGCCTGATCACCTCTTCTAGAGCAAGAGGATCTACGATCTCTTGTAGCGCTAGCACATCTGGCGATAGGTTCTTGATTACCTCGGCAATAGTAGCGCGGTCTTCAGCACTTCGGATGATATGTTCCCCTGCTCTGTCGCCGAACCAATAGATGTTCCACGTTGCTAGTCTCATTTCTCCTCCTTACACTTCTTCCTCGCGGATGGACCATCCGGCCGCCGGCCCGCTAGTCCTCGACGACCTGTTCGCCTTCGGACGATTACAAAGAGCTCCTACCCCTCCCCGAGGGAAAGCTCGACTAGAGCGGGCGGTAGATAGCCCGGCGGGGAACGGTGGAGAGGTAGAGCCTCGCTTTGGTCGGAAATGCTGCTACATCTATGTCACCTTTTCAAGCTCTACCAGCATCTTGCGCAGGGCTGCCTTGAGTGTGTCGACATCAGGCCTATATACATCTAAACGTGACGGAGGTTGATTTGTCCTCCCACAATCAAATGCAGCCTCGTCGGAAAGTAGCTGCGTCTGGAGATCCCTCAACTGCAGAGCCGCCTTGGTTGGGGTTGTCTTTACCTCAAGGCTGAACACGAGATCCTTAAAATTCATGTTTTCCCCTTTCTAGGGAGGGAGTAACTTCCACCTGCTCAAACGACGGAACCAAATCCTGATTTACCGTCAGAGCTTCCAGCGCAGCTTCTTGAAGCCGGGCTCCTCGTGCAAAGGGTCCCAAACCGGATTGAGCCGCAGGTCGGTGGCGGAGATCGAGCCCTGATAGGGGGTGGTGAGCAGTTGTGTCAGTCGGCCGATCGCTTCGCGCCGGTGCCCCAGAACCGTCTCCATCATCGCCTGAATCTCGACGATGCGGGATGCGGAGAAGGCGTCGTCAGGGAAGACCCGAAGAGCCTGTTCCATGTGGGCAACTGCCTCATCCTTGCGGCCGAGCTGAGCAAGGGTAACCGCCAGATAGCCTCGGTGAAACGGATCGATCGGGAAGCGAGCCACGCGGGCCGCAAGGTTTACGCGGTTTGCCTCGGCCGCCGCCAGGGCTCCGCGCCGGTCTCCGAGCCGCTCGCGGGCGATTGCCGCCAGGGTGAGAATGCGGCTTTCCGTCTGAGGTTCGAGCGCCTTCAGGCCCTCCGGAGAAAGCCTCGCCAGGGCCCGCTCGTATTCGCGCTCATAGAAATCGAGGAGAAAGTAGGCCGCCGTCAGCCTGGGGTGCAGATGAAACGGCGACTCCTCCAGGATCGCGCGCGCCTTCGCGACATCGCCGGTCCAGGCGAGTTGGTTCAGCGCCCTCTCTTCCCAGTAAGGGATCTGGTCCGGCGACATGGAGGTTGCCCGCTCGTAGTAGAAGGCCGCCTGCTCGTAACCGCGCAGGGCGCGATACGTCTCCCCGATCGACCACCAAAGCCCGGGAGCCAGAGGGTCCAGCGAGGAGGCGTGTTGAAGCTTTTCGATGGCCTCCACCAACCGGCCACGCCGGCGAAGCACGAACGCGAGAGGCTCCAGAAATCTTGCATCATTTGGAAAGAGTCGCGCCGCGGCGAAAAGCTGTTTCTCGGCGGTCTCGTACTTCCCCAGGCACCTGTAGTTGAAATATGCATGAGCCAGCCGCACATCGGGGTGGCCGGGAGCGAGCGCGAGAGCACGCTTCAGAGGCTGCCACGCCCTCTCCAACTGGGCTGGAGACGGATCCGCGTTGAAGGCAAGATAGGACTGCGACTGGGAGAGCTCCGCCCAGGCGGCGGCGAAGCGGGGGTCCAGTTGGACTGCCCGCTCGAACATGGGCACTGCCAGACGAATGTGCTCTTCGGAATAGAAGGGCTGGTTTCTGATCTCCAGACCTCGGAGGTAGGCATGGTACGCTCCCGGATGGTCCGTGGGCCGGAACGTCCGTCTCGGATTCGGCAGGACAGGGAGATCAAGCTGGTTGAGCACCCATTGGGAGATCTCGGCCTTGACCTCGAAGATCTCGTTGACTCCTCTCTCGTAGGATTCGGCCGGGATCTGGGTGTCGTCAGCGATCCGGAGGAGCCGGGGGGTGATGCTCACCCGCGGTTCACCCCCTGCCCCGTCCCAGGCCACCGTCCCCTCGAGCACATAGTCAACTTGGAGCTCTTCTCCTATCTGGGAGAGTGGCTTGCGTCCCCTCTCGAAACGCACGGCGCTCGCCCGTGAAATGACATGGAGGGACGTCAGAGAAGCCAGGTCATCGGTAATCTCCTCGGCGAGCCCCTTTGTGAAGTAGATGTCTTGCGGCTGGCCGAAGCTCTCGAAGGGAAGGACAACGATCCGCGGCTTGCTCCTCGTGGCCAGCTCGCCTGACCCTTGCCGTGTGGCGCCAAGGCCCCCAACCCGCAAGAGGATGACGACCGCTACGAGTCCGATGGCGGCGGCGACGAGCCAAAGCAAACGGCGAGAAGTCGGAAGGCGAAGCGAAGGCGAGTAGGTCGACCCGGGAGTCAAAACGGGAGGAGACTCCATCAGCCCACCGTCCAGCGGGGGCTCCAGTTCGTGGAGCACCGGCGCAACCAGGCGGTAGCCCCGCTTCGGGATTGTCTGGATGTACCGCGGCTGCCGGGCGTCGTCGTTCAACGCCTTTCGAAGATTGTGGATCGCCTGGGAGAGCGCCCCTTCCTCGACGAACGCGCCGCCCCAAACCGCGGTCAGGAGGTCTTCCTTGGCGACTACCCTTCCCGAATCTCCTGCCAGACAGGCGAGCACGTCCATGACCCGGGGCTCCAGCCGTACCGACCGATCTCCCGAGCGAAGGACACCCTCGGCCTGCCGGACTGTCCACTCTCCAAGACGGAATACGCCAAGCTCCGGAACGCGGGGTGTGGACTCTGCTGCAGGTTCGCTCATGGCTAAGGATCTGTTGAGGAGATCTGTCGGTTTCGGCCTCATTCTAAGGCTTGGGGGATTTTTTGAATCTTTTCCAAAGCTTTTCCAAAGGACGGCAAGCGCCTGTCCGCGCGACTCTGGGCCTCCGGAACGGCGCCGCGCCCCCGCGGCTTTCCTTTGGAGGTCCTGAGATGGTCGGCGAGCTGGTTGAGGTCTCTACCGATCGTGAAACCCTTCCCTGCCCACGCCCCGCAAGTTTGCCGGGTGCTCCTCCTTCCTACGGGCGAGCGCTCCTTGAACAGCACTTCCAACTGATCCGCCAAAGGCTCGACCGCCTCAGCCGGTTCAGCGGCTTGCCCGAGCACGAGGCCGAAGAGCTGTGCTCCTGGGCCCTGTTCAAGCTCGTCGAGAACGACTACCGCGTCCTCGCGAGTTGGGAGGGTCGGAGCTCTTTCTCCGCCTTCCTCACCGTCGTGTTGGTGAACCTGATGCGAGATTACCGCAACCACGTCTGGGGCAAGTGGAAGCCCTCGGCGGCGGCCCGCCGGCGAGGGCCGGCGGCTGTGCTCATGGAGCGGCTTTGCGTCCGCGACCGTCTCCCGGTCGACGAGGCTATCGAGAGGATGCGAACCGAGCACGGGGTCTCGCTGCCCCGGACTGAGCTCGAGCGGATGGTGGCTTCGCTTGATCGACGGATACTGCGGCGGCAGGTGAGGGAGGAGGAATTGCTCCGGATTCCGGTTGACGGTCAGGTCGAGGAGCGGATCGAAGACTGCGAGCGCGCCCTCCTCGAGGACCAACTCCGCGAGCTGCTGGCTCCTCTTCTCCAGTCGCTCCCAGCCGACGACCGCCTCCTCCTCAGGCTCCACTACTGGGACGGCCTCAGCCTGGCCGTAATCGCTCTTGCCCTGGGCCGCCCTCAGCGGGAGCTGTACTCAGCCAGGGACAAGTGCCTGAGGAAGCTCCGGCGCAATCTGGTAGAGGCGGGACTGAGCGCGGATCAGGTGAGGAGGCTGATCGGTTGCTCCCGTCTGGATCTCGTGCCGGATGGTCTCTGAGAGTCCGCGCGCCAATTCGTCCTACCCTCCCTTTACTCTCCGGCCTCGGGCTCCTGACCCGCCGGCGCAGGGGTCTCCAGGAGCAGGACGGACGGAACCCGCTCCGGCCGCGCAGCCCGCAGCAGGCCGTAGCCGATTCCTGCGAGCCCGGTGAGAAGCCCGGGGATCTCGGTATGGATGCTGGCGCCGCAGCGGGGGCCGTCCTGCTCGATTTGAGCCAGGATGCCGCTGGCGATCCTCTTGGCCTTGGCTTCGAGATCCGCGTCTTCGAGGACCCGGCCGGCCTCGCGCACGAGCTCCAGATTTCCCAGGTCGCCGTGGCAGAGGGAATGATTGAAGCCGAAACCTTCGGCAAGGGTGGAGCGCGCCGCGGTCCGGATCTCGTCGAGCATCTCCGGGTCCTTGAGATAGGGAAGGGATGCGATGCGTCCGAGGCCGATGCCGGGGGCGCCGTGGCACCAGGCGAAGGGGAAGGAGTGGCTGTCCCCGGTCCCGCGGCTCTCCCGCAGGTCCGGCCAGCTCCCCCGCTCGGGAGAGAACCAGCTCCTCTCGTACTTCAGAGCCCCCTCGGCCGCGCTCCGGAACCGCTCTTCGCCGGAGGCGTGGGCAAGATGGGCGAGCGCCCAGGCGATTCCGGCTGTCCCGTGGCTGAAACCGGTGAGGGGCAGCTCGCTTACGCCGGGCAGGGGAGGCCAGGCCGTTCCCCTCTCGTCGACGACAGCCCGGGCGAGCAGGTGCTCGCCGCAGAGCGCGGCCGCCCTGAGGGTCGAGGCGGAGGGCCGGTGCCGGTGCAGGACGAGGAGGGCTGCCGCGCCGCCCGCCGCTCCGGCAATGAGGTCGTAGGCGTCATCCGTCTCGATCCCGGAGACCACGAGCCCCACCAGGCTCTCCGCCTCCTCGAGCAACTCCGGCTCGTCCCAGAGGAGGCCCAGGTGTGTGAGGGTGTAGACGACCCCGCCCCAGCCGCCGTAGGCGCCGGGCCGCGCGAGGGCGCCCGGATCGTCCGCGATCCGCTGCCGGATCGTGGCGAGGGCGAGCCGGGCGAGCCGCTCGTAGCGCGCGCCCTCCGTAAGCCGCCCGAGATGGGCAAAGAAGAGGGCCATCCCGGAAAACCCGTCGTAGAGGCCGACGGGCATGGGCTCCAGGAGCCAGCCATCGTCCGAGAGGTCGAGGTGGAACCAGGTGACGAGATCGCCCTGCTCGACCGCCAGTTGAGCGAGGCGGTCCCCGATGCGGCGGGCGGCGGCGAGGAAGCACTCGGGCTC
>DASUNJ010000003.1:0-3268 GCA_036277235.1 Thermoanaerobaculia bacterium
CCTCCACCCGGAAGCGCCCGCCGCCGAGGCAGAGCACCGTGGGCCCGGGCACGCACTCTCCCCCTCCGATCCCTACAGGGTGGGTCTTGCCGGCCAGGAAGAAGAAGCCCCTCTCCACCGCGCCCGAGGGGAGGTTGCCATGGCCGAAGCCCGGCAGGACCTCCTCCTCCCAGGGCACGCCGAGGCGGGTCCACTGCTGTTTCAGCAATGGAGAGAAGCCATGGTTCGGGTCGTTCTCCCCGTAATACATCCGGATCGGGGCCTTGTAGGACGGATCGGCCATGGCGCCTATCTGGTAGTACCGCGCGGCCATCGCAAAGACGGCGCTGTAGCCGGAGCGGGTCCCATAGGCGAGGAGGTAGGCCCAGGCGCCCCCCGCGGAGTGCCCGCCGATCGAGACGCGCCGGGGGTCCAGGGGCAGCTCGGCCCGTACGGTGCGCAGGCTCTCCGTCACGATCGCCTCGTCCTGCGCGTTCCCCCAGCCCAGGTCGGTCGAGGACTTGGGCAGGATCACGACCAGCCCCGCCCTGTCCGCGGCATCGGCGAGATACGCCCTGTACTGGATCGGATTGGCGCCGGAGCCGTGCAGGAAGAGCACGGCCGGCGCGGATCCGGAAAGATCGAGGCCCGGCGGCAGGTAGCGCCAGAGGTGGGAACCCGACTCGGGAAGCTCGAAGCGCTGCCAGCCCGGAATGGGGGTGGCGGCCAGCGGGAGCGCGGCGGCGAGAAGGAGGCAGAGAATGAAGGACTTCGTACGGCTGAACATGGGCGCCTCGGGTGAACAAGATAGCATTTCTCCCGCTCCCCCGGACTTTCCGCCTTGCTACAATGCTTTGGACATGCCCCGCCTCTCCCGCCCCGTCGAGAGCCTCCGGGACCGTTACGACGCGGTGGTCATCGGCTCGGGCTACGGCGGCGGGATCGCCGCCTCGCGTCTTGCCCGGGCCGGCCGGCGGGTGTGCGTGCTTGAGCGCGGCAAGGAAATGTGGCCCGGCGAGTACCCGGCCACGCCCGACGCGTTTCTCAAAGAGCTCCAGACCGGGTTGCCAGGCAAGCGCATCGGAGACCCGACCGCTCTCTACGACTACCGGGTCTTCAAGGACATCACCGTCTACATGGCGTGCGGGCTGGGCGGGACGTCGATCATCAGCTCCGGCGCCAGCCTGCGGGCCGATCCCCGGGTCTTCCAGGACCCGCGCTGGCCGGCCGGCTTCCGCGAAGACCCGGACCTGGACCTCCACTATGCCCGCGCCGAGGCCATGCTCCGGCCGGCTCCCTACCCCGAGAGCGAGCCGCCGATCCGCAAGCTGGCGGCGCTCGAACGGTCCGCGCGCCATCTGAACAAGCCCTTCCGGCGAGTCCCGGTCTTCACCAACTTCGAGCGCTTCCCGGACGGCCTCAATCCCGTCGGCGTCCCCCAGCAGCCGTGCATCGGCTGCGGCGACTGCGAATCCGGCTGCAACTACCACGCGAAGAACACCGTGCTCATGAACTACCTGCCGGATGCCGCCCGGCACGGCGCTGAGATCTTCACCCGGGTCCGCGTCCGCCACCTGGAACGGCGGGGAGACCAGTGGGTGGTCCATGGCGAACGCCTGGACCCGGGGGCGAAGGCCGCGAATGTCACGGAAGTCGCGGTGGGCTCCGGCCTCATCGTCCTGGGGGCGGGAACCCTCGGCACCGCGGAGATCCTCCTGCGCTCCGCAGACAAGGGGCTGCGGCTCTCCGGCACCCTCGGCCGCCGCTTCTCCGGCAATGGCGACATGGTGGGCTTCTCCTACAACACCGACGTTGCCGTCAACGGCATCGGCTTTGGCAAGAACCGGCCAGAAGGGCGGGAGCGCGTCGGCCCCTGCGTCGCCGGGCTCGTGGATGCGCGCGAGGGTCTGCCTCTGGAGGAGGGCCTCATCCTGGAAGAGGGCGGCCTCCCCGGCGCCATCGGCGGCTTTCTGCCTGCCGCCTGGGCCGCCGCCGCCCTGGCGACTGGAGTCGAAACCGACACGAGCCTGAGAGCAAGAGTCCGCAGGAAGCTCCGCGAGCTGGACTCCAAGCTGCGCGGACCCTATGCCGGAGCGGTCCGGAACACGCAGACCTATCTGGCCGTCGGCCACGACGACGCCTCCGGCCGGATGTTCCTGGAAGACGACCGCCTGGTGGTGAGCTGGCCCGGGGTCGGCCGCCAGCCCTCCTTCGCCAAGGCTGGCGAGCTGATGCGCCTGGCCACCGAGGCACTAGGCGGCGTCTACCTCCAGAATCCGCTCTGGACCGAGCTGGCGGGCCGCAACCTGATTACCGGCCATCCGATGGGCGGCTGCGTGATGGCCGACGACGCCCGCGACGGAGTCGTCGACTCCGCCGGCCGGGTCTACTCCGGCGATTCCGGAACGGCCGTGCATCCCGGCCTCTGGGTGATGGACGCCGCCGTGATCCCCCGCTCCCTCGGAGTCAACCCGGGCCTCACCATCGCGGCCCTGGCCGAGCGGAGCTGCCACCACCTCGCGAGGGATCACGGCTGGACGATTCCCTACGGGCTGTAGCTCAGAGATCCGCCCACCTCCGGAGAAGGTTGTGGTAGATGCCCGTCAACTGAACGGGCGTCGGGTGATCCGGCAGGGCCTGGCTGATCCTCTGAATCGACGCGTCGAGATCGAAGAGCAGGGTGCGCTCGCCGTTGTCGCGCACCATGCTCTGGATCCAGAAGAAGGAGCTGACCCGCGCTCCCCTAGTCACCGTCCGGACCAGGTGCAGGCTGGTGGCAGGGTAGATCACCAGGTGGCCGGCCGGCAGCTTGACGCTGTGGACGCCGTAGGTGTCCTCCACCACCAGCTCGCCGCCGTCGTACTCGTCCGGGTTGGTGAGGAAGAGCGTGGCCGAGATGTCCGTGCGGATGCGGTGCGGAGTGCCGGTGATCTGGCGGATCGAGTTGTCCACGTGGGTGCCGAACGACTGCCCCCCCTGGTAGCGGTTGAAGAGCGGAGGGAAGACCTGGAGCGGCAGAGCGGCGGAGAGGAACGTCGGATTGCGCTGGAGCGCGGCCAGGATCATCTGGCCCAGCTCGCGGGCCGCGGCGCTGTCCTCGGGGAGCTGCTGGTTGTCCTTCGCCCGGGCCGACTGATGCCCGGCGGTGACGCGCCCGTCCACCCACTCCGCCTGGTCCAGGACCTGACGGGCGTGCGCCACCTGCTCGGGGGTGAGAACGTCTGGGATGCTCAGAAGCATGTCGTCTCCCTCGGGTCAGAACTTCAGTGCGGTCGTCAGGGCCGCCGAG
>DASUNJ010000004.1:0-7900 GCA_036277235.1 Thermoanaerobaculia bacterium
AGGAGCTGAGCCACCAGCCCCTCCAGCCGATTTGGCTGCTGCTCGACCTCCTGGCACCAAAGGGCAAGGATCTCGCCCTCGCCGTGCTGAAGCATAGGCAGGACGTGGAATGCCAGCGTGCTTTTGCCGAGCCCACCCAACCCCTGGAAGACGATCACCCTGTCACCCCGGCGGATCTGCCTCCGCACTTGGTGCATCTCTGAGCGGCGACCAATGAAGCCGGTGACGAGGACCCTGCGGTCCCCAACGCCGGTGAACGTGCGCCGGATGGCCTCCTCGGGCTCGCGCACCCCCTGCGCGGCAGGAAGGCTTAGAGGGTAATCCGGCCCGCGGTGATAAAGGACAAGCTGTGCCCAGGCAAAGGGATGGGTGTGCCCGGCGTCCAGGCCCCCCGCCCGGGACTCCTCCCCCGGCTCGGCCACGGCCCGTGGCCGGTGTCGAGCATCCGGATTGCCAAACGGCGCGGCCAGCGCTTCGCGGGCTTGGCGGACGGCATAGCGGGTCGTCTCCCCTTCTGCCAGGGCGCGGTAGAAGGCCACCTCGGCGCGAGTGGACAGCTCGTCCACGATCGGGCCGTCATACCCGACTACCTGCGGCACACCCTCGCGGTGCAGCCGGGCCGCCGATGTCTCGGCCATCGTCCCTCCAGCGTCATTGCCGTGGCAGCTCGCCAGATAAAAAAGCGGCGGCAGCGAACCATCGATCCGCGTCCGCAGCTTGTGAAGGAGGTCGTGGATCGACACCTCGTCCCCCCGACCTTCGTCATCCTCAAAGACCAGCGCACCCGGAGCGCCATGACCGGAGAAGTGGATCGCGGTCGGCTTTTCCGCGCGCACTGTCTCCACCAGATCCTCGACTGTCCCGAGTTCTGTAGGCACGAATCGACACTGCTCGGAAAGCACCCTGGTGATGCGATAGCTCTCCCCCTCGTAGTCGAGCCCGCTCCCCTCTGGCGCCGAGACGTTGACGACCAGCTTGAGGAAGCTGTCAGGCTCCCGGAGCAGCGCATCGGCACCCACGGCTCCCGGCGTCGAGCGAGCCAGGTCCACACGGGCATCACGCAGGAGGAAGGAGCCTTCCTGGAAGAGCAGCTCCCAGGGGAGAGCGAGCAGAGAGTCGTCGTTGGTGCGGATCGTGATCAGCGGCCGAGGACGGCCGGGAATCATGGCCTGCCGAAGCCGCTCCCTCCCCTCTTCATCGAAAAGGATGTCGAAGAGCAGGCTCCCCAGAGTCGTGGCGCGTTGGAACAGGTCGGCTCGATCCGCGTCCGTGGTGATCGGCTCCCTCGTCAGGCGCTCGTAGAAATGGAGTGCCAGCCCGAAACGGTTGTCCACCTTCCACGGCGGTGTGAGCGTGCGGGTCTGACCCGTGGGATCGGTGACGCGCAGATCCTCACCCTCTATCTCCAGGGCGAAGACCAGATCTTGTCCGAGAACCAGCCGGCGGGCGTCTCCTTTGGGCAGCTCACCGGGCCGGCCGGCAATCCGGGCGATCTCCCGGGCCACGCGAGCGGCATCACGGTCGGTGGCGTCGATGCGCTGAACCGCGGCGAGCAGTGCCGGAATCTCGGTGGCTTCGAGGAGCACGGGGACGAGCCTCCCCTCCGGGCCATGGTGGGCCATGAACGCGGCCCACTCCTGCCGGACCCAGGGACGATCCGAGCGCGGCGAGAGGATCAGGACGAGGAAACGGCTGCGGGCGAGCCCCTGGCTCAGCACCAGGGGAAAGCTGTCCGTCGGCTCGAGGACGTCCAGGTCATAGAACGCTTTGAGCCCCAGCGCCCTCAGCTCGGAGGCGAGGGTCTCCACCCAGGGCTTGTCGGGAGTGCCATGGGAGAGGAAGACATCGAAGTCTTCAGCCGGGGTCACGTCCCCATTCTAGCGGACGCCGTCCCCTATTTCCCGGCCGCCGTGCCGCGTTTGGAGACCGGGGCGCCGGGACTGGAGCGCGTGGCGCCGGATCTCCGGCACGCGGCGCCGTTGTTTCGGCGCGTCGCGCCGTGTTTGCGGGATGCCACGCCGTTTCTTCGGCGCGCCACGCCGTTTCTCCGGGCAACGCTGCCGTGTTTGCGGGCAACGCTACGGAGTTGCTTGCTACGCAGCCGCTTTTCGGGGCAACGCTGCCGTGTTTGCGGGGCGTGACGCCGTTTCTTCGGCGCGGCGCGCCGAAGTTTGGGGATGCCGTGCCGCGTTTCCGGCGCGGCACCCCGCACTGCGAATGGGCCGCTCTCGCGTTGCAGAGCCGGCGTCTCCGTTCTCCTTGCGTTGCATTGCAACACAATTGCGTTGCCCTCCCTTTGGCGTTCCTGCTCCCCCTTCCGGGACGCGGCAAAATGCCATGAAATCGTCACATGGTCCGTCTTTTTCTCCTCTTGACCTGGGCGGTATTCAGTCGTATGTTGAGGGTCCACGCAGACGGAAGGAGGCTATCCATGGCAAAAGCAAAGAGTCCGATCCCCGAAGGTTTTCATACGGTCACGCCCGTTCTCTGTCTCGACGACGCCCGGCCTGCGATCGAGTGGTACAAGCGAGTGCTCGGCGCGGTGGAGGTGTCGAGCCACCCCGGGCCGGACGGCAAGATCATGCACGGCGAGATCCGCATCGGCGGGTCCCCGATCATGTTCCACGACGCCATGATGGGCTTCAAGGGTCCCAAGGCGCTCGGCGGCTCACCGGTGGGGCTGTGGATCTACGTCGAGGACTCCGACACCCTCTTCAACCGCGCGGTCCAGGAAGGCGTCGAGGTGGGGATGCCGTTCGGCGACCAGTTCTGGGGCGACCGCTGCGGCGCCTTCACCGATCCCTTCGGCTACACCTGGACCATCGCCACCCGCAAGGAGGATCTCACCGAGGACGAGCTGATGCAGCGCCAGGAGGAGATGTTCAAGGAGATGGCGGGGCAATCCCGGGGCGAGTAAACGGTTACTGCCGCGGGCTGGTGTTAGGATTCCCGGACTATGAGTAAGCACATCCGGTTTTCCCTGCTGCCCGCGGCCTGCTTCCTGCTCGCCGCCGCCGTCTTCGCCCAGACTCCCCCCGCGGAGCACGCGCACGCCGGGCACGATGCCGCCTTCTACTATCCTGACAACGACGAGGGCATCGCCGCCCTGCCGGCGCGCAAGGCGGCCCAGCTCGCCACGGCCAGTCAGTTCTCCGTCTTCCACGGCTTCCAGTTCGCCGACAAGCTGCCGGAGAGCGGCATCACGTTCCGCAACGTGGCCGTGGACGACAGCGGGCGCGAGTACAAGGCGGTCCACTACGACCACGGCAACGGCCTGGCCGTGGCGGACGTGGACGGCGACGGCCGGCTCGACCTCTACTTCGTCACCCAGCTCGGGGAAAACCAGCTCTGGAAGAACCTGGGCAACGGCAAGTTCGCCAACGCCACGGCCGCGGCCGGGGTCGCCCTGAAGGACCAGATCAGCATCACCGGCTCCTTCGCCGACGTCGACAACGACGGCGATGCCGACCTCTACGTCACCACCGTCCGCAAGGGCAACCACCTGTTCCTCAACGACGGCAAGGGCAAGTTCCAGGACGTTTCCAAGGAGTCTGGGCTGGATTACGTGGGCCACTCCTCGGGCGCGGCCTTCTTCGACTACGACCGCGACGGGCTCCTCGACGTGTACCTCACCAACGTCGGCCGCTACACGACCGACGAGATCGGCCGGGGCGGCTACTTCATCGGCTACGGGGACGCCTTCTCCGGCCACACCAAGCCGGAGCGGACGGAGAAGAGCATCCTCTACCGCAACCTGGGGAACCACCGCTTCCAGGACGTCACGCAACAGATGGGGCTCGGGGACGAGGGCTGGGCCGGCGACGCCACGATCATCGATTTCAACGAGGATAGCTGGCCCGATCTCTACGTCCCCAACATGCAGGGGGACAACCACTATTACGAGAACGTGCAGGGCAAGCGCTTCGAGGACAAGACCGCCCAGCACTTCGCCAAGACCTCCTGGGGGGCCATGGGCGTCAAGGCCTTCGACTACGACAACGACGGCCGGCCCGACCTCTACCTCACCGACATGCACTCCGACATGAGCAAGATCGTCGGCGTCGCCGAGGAGAAGCTCAAGGCGGACATGCAGTGGCCCGACGCCTTCCTGCAGGGGGGCGCCAACAACGTCTTCGGCAACGCCCTCTACCACAACCTGGGCGGCGGCAAGTTCGAGGAGGTCTCGGACCCGATGGAGGTCGAGAACTTCTGGCCCTGGGGGCTTTCCGCCGGTGACCTCAACGCCGACGGCTTCCAGGACCTCTTCGTCACGGCCAGCATGAACTTCCCCTTCCGCTACGCGGTCAACTCGCTGTTCCTGAACGACCGCGGCAAGGTCTTCCGCGACAGCGAGTTCATCCTCGGCGTCGAGCCGCGCCGCGACGGCCGCACGCACGCCTTCCTGACCGAGATGGATTGCGACGGCGTGGACAAGCCGAAGACGCCCTGCGCGGGCAAGACCGGCAAGGTGAAGATCATGAGCACGCTGGGCTCGCGCTCGTCGGCGATCCTCGACATCGAGGGCGACGGCGACCTCGACATCGTCACCAACGACCTCAACTCCGAGCCGATGGTGCTGGTCAGCAACCTGTCCGAGAAGAAGAAGGACCTGCGCTGGCTGAAGGTCAAGCTGCGGGGGATGGAGTCGAACCGCGACGCCATCGGCGCCCGCGTCCGGGTCAAGGCCGGCGGCCAGACCTGGACGCAGTGGAACGACGGCAAGTCGGGCTACCTCTCGCAGAGCCTGATGCCGCTCTACTTCGGCCTCGGAGACGCCGCCAAGGTCGATTCCGTCGAGGTCCTCTGGCCATCCGGCAAGACCCAGACGGTGCAGAACCCGAAGGTGGGCACGCAGATCGAGGTCGTGGAGAAGGCGGCGAGCAAGTAGCCCCTCACCCCCTGGCCCCCTCTCCCATCGCACTCCCGCCCTACCGGGAGAGGGGGAACCCGGAAAGAAGGCTGGATTGAATGGGAGGGGGCGCCCCTCTCCCGGGGGAAGGGTGTGCGATGGGAGAGGGGTCGGGGGTGAGGGGCCGGAATTACCGGCCAAGCTCCCGGAGGGCCTCCCGGTAGGCCTCGAAGACGTCGCGGGAGAAGCAGACGAAGACCGCCTTTTCGATCGCGGGCTCGGCTTCGAGGAAGCGGGAAACCTCGCCCACGGCGACCCTCGACGCGTGGTAGGGCGGATAGCCGAAGATGCCGCAGCTGATCGCGGGGAAGGCGATGGTCCGGACCTGGTTCTCGACGGCGAGGGCGAGGCTCGAACGGTAGCAGGAGGCCAGCAGCTCGGGCTCGCCCTGGCCCCCTCCCCTCCAGACGGGTCCCACCGTGTGAATCACGAAACGGGCGGGCAGGCGGTAGCCCCTGGTGATCTTGGCCTGCCCCGTCTTGCAGCCGCCCAGGCGGCGGCACTCTTCCAGCAGCTCCGGGCCGGCGGCGCGGTGAATGGCGCCGTCGACCCCTCCCCCTCCCAGCAGCGAGCTGTTGGCCGCGTTGACGATGGCATCCACCGCCACGCGGGTGATGTCCCCCTGGAGGAGCTCCATCCTGCTCAGCGCCAACGAGGCCTCACCGCTCATACGACTCCCCGCTTCGAAAGGCTTGCGTTGCGCGCGATATTAGCCTTTCCGCCGGGGAATCGCCATGCTGTCTTGGGATGCCTCAGTGGCTCAGCGAGGGCGCGCCGCGCCGGCCGGCATAGCGCTGGGTGGCGTAGCCGACCACGAGCCCCAGGATGCAGCCGGGGAGCATGATCTCCAGGTAGTACTTGCCCTGCATGTAGGCCACCCAGAAGGCCAGGGTGCCGCTGACCACGAGGCCGAAGAGGAGGGTCAGGGGCAGCGATTTCACGAAGCGGGCGAAGGTGCCGATGAGCACGCCCGCCATGAGCCCCTTGATGGTGGAACCGATGACGATGCCCAGGATCTCGGGCTGGGTCTCGGGGGCCGAGACGAGCGCCGAAAGTCCGTCGAAGATACCCAGAAACCCTCCCAAGAGCATGCCGAAGAGCGGTTTGTTCATGTTCTTTCTCCCTGTCGAAAAGTCTCGCCGGTTCCGTCCGACACCTGCCTATCCAACGCCGCCGCGGAATCCTTTAACGGCCGAGGATCAGGATCAGGAGCGCCCGCATCAGGAGGTAGGCCAGGACGATCAGGATCGGCGCGCGGTAGCGCCGGAACAGGCGCGCCGCCTGCTCGAGCAGGCTTTCCCGGTAGGCCGCGACCGGCAGCCCGTCCAGGTAGCGGCCGAGGTCGGCGGACAGCTCCCGCACGTTGGAATACCGCCCCTCGGGCTCGGCCGCCATGGCCCGGCTCCGGACCGCCGCCAGGGGCCGGGGCACCCTGTCCTCGCCCTCCAGCAGGAAGGAGAGGATCGCCCCGAGGGCATAGACGTCGGTGCGCTCGTCGATCCGCTCCATCTCGCCCCGCTCCTGCTCCGGGGCCATGTATCCGGGTGTCCCCATTATAGAGGGAGCCTCGACCGTTCCTTGCAGCCTGGCCACGCCCCAATCCATCACCAGCACCTCCCCGAACGGTCCCACCATGACGTTCTCGGGCTTGAGGTCGCGGTGGATGACCCCGTGGGCGTGGGCAAAGGCGACGGCTTCGCAGATGCGCTCGAAGGCGCGGAGGCGGTCGGGGAGAGAAAGACTGCGGTCGAGACGGCTGCCGCGGACCCGCTTCATCACGTACCAGGCGCGGCCGTCGGGGAGGACCCCCACGTCATGAACCGGCACGATTCCGGGATGCTCCAGCCGGGCCAGGATGCGCGCCTCGCGGAGCAGGCGCTCGGTGTCTTCCTGGTGGAGCTGGACGACCTTGAGCGCCACCTCGCGGTCGAGATCCCGGTCGCGGGCCAGGTAGACGGTGCCCATGCCGCCCTGGCCGATGGTGCCGACGATCTCGTAAGGAGTGCCGGCGAGGTCGGGCTCGGAAGCGACCTCTTTCAAGTGATCGAGCGCGCCGTCAGGCAGCCATCTCATGAGGGATCGACTCCGAGGACGTCGCGCGCCTCGGCGCGGAACTCGGCTTCGCTGCCGGTGAGGGCCCGCAGCTCGTCCAGGACCAGGCGCCGGAAATCCCGGCGCGCGGCGGCCAGGTCGTTGGTCACCTGGACCGCGGTGATGCCCAGCTCCTCGGCCAAGCGGGCATAGGTAGGCCGGTCTTCTTCCAGGTCGTAGCGCTCGAACAGGAAAAAGCGTCGGGGCGCGGTTTCTGCGCGCAGACGCTCGACGGCGCGGGCGAAGAGGGCCCGGACCCATTCGCGGTGGAAGTACTCCTCCGGGGTGAGATCGGAGGATGGAGACCGCGCCAGCTCGGCCTCGGCGCCCTCGAAGTCGAGGGACAGGGCCGCCATGCCTCCGCCCCGCTTCTCGCGCCTCGCCGCCTTGCGCTCGTTGGCCACGAAGCCGTCGAGCACGAGGCGGAGGAAGGTGCGGAAGCGGGCTTTGGCCGGGTCGTAGCGGTCGAAGGTCCCCTTCTCGAGCGCCAGGGCGAAGAAGGATTGAGTGAGGTCCTGCGCCTCGTCCCCCTCGGACCGGTGATGAACGCGCAGGTACTTGTAGACCGGCTTCCAGTAGCTATCGATCAGGGTGCCCAGGGCCTGGCGCCGGACCTCCGGATCGGTGTCGCGGGCGGCCAGGAGGACCGAGCGCCGGGTCGAGGGGAACATGGGGCAACTATATGGCCGACGGCCGCCCAGGAAAGGACCAAAAGGACTCAAAAGACCCAAAGGACTTCAAGGACAGCGGGCTCCTCCTCGTCGTCCTTTTTGTCCTTTAGGTCCTTTGGGTCCTTTGAGTCCTTTTGGTCCTTTCGGCTACGATCTCTCCCATGCGCCGCGCTGCTCTAGCCGCCGCCCTTCTGGCCCTTCTCGGCTGCGGCCGGAGCGCCACGGGGCC
>DASUNJ010000005.1:0-2463 GCA_036277235.1 Thermoanaerobaculia bacterium
CCGGGCTTCCCGGTCCCCCGGCCGGCGAAGACCAGCCGCGACGGCTCCGCTTCCCCGGAGGTGCCCGGCTGCCGGCTGGACTGGAAGGGCGCGAGCGAATCGAACCAGCCGTAGACGCGGCCGGCCGCGGCAGGCTGGAGCCGGCCCCGCACCTCGTCCCCGCCCCAGGCGCACGCCTGCGCCCACACCTCGCCGGTCAGGAACACGGACACGCTCTCGCAGCTCCCCACGGAACCGCCCCGGTGCCAGGAGAACACGAGGCCGTAGGCGCCGCCGCTGCGCCCGCCCGCCTGCTCGGCGGCCACGCGCCGCGCCCACTCCACGATCATCCGCTCCTCCACCGGCCCCGGCCGCACCCGGCCGAGGCCGTGGAAGACCAGCTCGCTGCGCCCCAGCCGGGCGCGGAACGGCGCATATGCACGGGAGAAGAGATGCGCGTCCTCCGCCCGCTCGGGACCCAGAAAGAGATAGGGCACGAGCCGCCCCTCGGCCGGGCCCGCCGCAACGCCCCCGATGCCGATCGCAATCCGGGTGGGAGGGTCCTGCCACCGCTGCCAATCCACCACCACCCTGCCCACCCCCGCGATCTCCGGGTCGTCCTTTTGGTCCTTTGCGTCCTTTACGTCCTTTTGGTCCTTCGGGGCCGGCACAGGCTCTCCGCACCCACAAAGGACCAAAAGGACGCAAAGGACCAAAAGGACATTCCGTCTCACGGCCCGCTACCATATCCCAGGGGAAACCCTTGACAGCAGGCACCCTTCCGGCCGAAGATTTGAACGATGGTTCAAATCGCTGAAGACCGGGCGGTCGGCAAGAAGCGCGAGATCCTGGAAGCGGCGTCGCGGGTGTTCCGCGCCCGAGGGCTGCACGCGGCGGGCATGCGGGACATCGCGGCCGAGCTCGGGATGGCGGTCGGCAACCTCTACTACTACTTCCGGGACAAGGAAGACCTGCTGGCCTTCGTGCAGGAGAGCGCGCTGTCGCGCCTGCTCGAGATGGCGGCGCGGGTGCGGGCGCTCGACCTGCCCGCGGACCGGAAGCTCGGTCTTCTCCTGGAAGAGCACGTCGTGGGCCTGAACGATCCCGAGGAGGGCACGCCCGGATCGCTCGCGCACCTGGAGGTCGAGGCGCTCGGCGAGGAACGGCGGGCCGGGGTGCTGGCCCGGCGCGACGAGTACGAGCAGATCGTCCGCGCGCTGATCGAAGAGGGGATGGATGAGGGGATGTTCCGCCGGGCGGACCCCAAGGTGGCGAGCCTGGCTCTCCTCGGCAGCGTCAACTGGACCGTCAAATGGTTCCGGCCCGAAGGCGGCAAGAGCGCGCGCGAGATCGGACGGCAGATCGCCGGAATGATGGTGAGGAGCCTGCGGCATGAGTAATCGCTTGTATGAAAGAACCACCCTGCATCTCCGGGTCAACGGCGAGGACCGTTACGCCGTCGTCCCGGTCCACCATACGCTGCTGGAAGTGCTGCGCGAAGAGCTGGCCCTGACCGGCACCAAGCACGGCTGCGAGCTCGGCGAGTGCGGCACCTGCGCCGTGCTGGTGGACGGCCGGCCGGTCCTCTCCTGCCTGGCTCTCGCGGCCGAGATGGACGGCAAGGAAGTCGAGACGGTCGAGGGGCTCCAGATCGGCAACGACCTCCACCCTCTGCAGGCCGCCTTCGCCGACCTCGGCGCGGCCCAGTGCGGCTACTGCACGCCGGGCATCCTGATGACGGCCAAGGCGCTGCTGGCCGAAAACCCGGAGCCCTCCGTGCCGGAGATCCAGGAGGCCCTGGCCGGCAACCTCTGCCGCTGCACGGGTTATCACAAGATCATCCAGGCCGTGGAATGGGGAGCCGCGAAGCTGCGGGGCGTAGACGAAGACCCTCCGCACGGAGTCTTCTACGGCGACGACCCCGAGGAGGTCCGACCGACATGAAAAGGATCCTGCTTGCCGCTCTCGTGGCCTCTTCCCTCACCCTGCCGGCAGCGGCCCAGATCTTCAACCTCGAGGGCATCCTGATCGAGCCGCGGCACCCGACGACGAGCGACCGCATCCGGCTGACGGTGGTCGGCGTGGGGGCTTGCGTCGACTTCCACCCGGTCTACGACGAGGCCACCGGCTCGGTGGTGGTGCAGCTCGAAGGGCACGATTGCGTCGGGACCCCCGTCCCCCTCTCCATCTACGAAACGTTCGAGATCGGGCCGCTCCCGGCCGGCCGGCATTTCGTCGAGATCCCGACGGGGGTCTTCCCTCCCGGCACCTGGCGCGAGCTCTTCGAGGTCCGCGAGGACACGGCGCCGCTCAAGCTCGGAGAGGACTTCGAAGTCAGCGTCCACTGGTCCAACCCGCGCGACGGCGGCTCCGGCTCGGGGCGGCCCGTGCGGCTGGCCCGCGACTCCGGCGCGTTCTGGTTCTTCTCGCCGAACAACCTGGAGGTCACCGTCAAGATCCTCGACGGCCGCGCCGTCAACGGCA
>DASUNJ010000006.1:0-10129 GCA_036277235.1 Thermoanaerobaculia bacterium
ACTCGCACCGACCTGTTCGAGGCCACCCGCTTCGCGTTTCGCTTCGACGACACCGTGCTGATCGAGCGCGGGATTCGCGGGCGCGAGCTCGAGGTGGCGGTGCTGGGCTATCGCGAGCTGGAGGCCTCCGGAGTCGGCGAGATCGTCCCCGGCAACGAGTTCTACGACTACGCGGACAAGTACCTGCAGGACACCGCCCAGCTCATCGCGCCCGCCGAGCTGTCGCCGGAAGCGACCGACCGCCTGCGTTCCCTAGCCGTCCGTGCCTTCGAGGCGATCGGCGGCGTCGGCCTGGCGCGCGTCGACTTCCTGGTGGAGGGGGAGGACGGCATCTACGTCAACGAGGTCAACACCCTCCCCGGCTTCACCAGCATCTCCATGTACCCCCGCCTCTGGGGCCTCTCCGGCGTGCCCCTTCCCCAGCTCGTGGACCGCCTGGTCCGGATCGCCCTCGACCGCCACCGCGACCGGCGGCGGCTGGACGAGGGGATCAAGGAGTTCCTCGAGAGCCTGTGACGGACAGGCTCGAGGCCATGGCCAGGGCGCTGGCCGGGCAGGCGGAGCGGATCTCGACCGATTGCTGGACGCTCGCGGGAATGGCGGAGCGCTCGACCGGCTCGAAGCCGAGGCGGGGGAAGAATCCGGCCGCGGTCTCGGTGAGCAGGAAGACGCGCTCCACCCCGCGGCTCCGGGCCAGCGCGAGCGCCGCTTGCGCGAGCGCCAGGCCCAGACCCCGGCCCCGCCAGGCGGAGGCGACCACGAGCGAGCGCAGCAGGGCCTCTCTCCCATAAAGCTCCAGCGCCACCGCGCCGACGACCTGCACAGTTTCGCCGGCAGTGCGGGCGACGAGCGCGGCTCCCATCTGCTCCCGCAGCCCGTCGACGGGGAGGGATGCCTGCCGCACCAGGTCCGCGATGGCCGCGAAGTCGTCCGGCCGCGCCGGTGCGATCTCAGGCGTAGAGGTGCGCGACATGCTCGGCGTATCCGTTGTAGGGCAGCGTCTTGCGGGTCTCGCCGGTGTCGATCATCCGCTCCTCGCCCTGCGGCCACGGGCGCGGCACGGCGGGGTCCACGTTGGATTCGAATGTGTAGCTCTGCGGCGCGTGATCGGTCCAGAAGGTCCCCGGCTTCTCCTCGGTGAACTGGAAGGCGACGATCGACTTGATGTTCTTCAGCCCGTACTTCCAGGGCACGACCAGGCGCAGCGGAGCGCCGTGCTGCATGGGGAGCGGGTGGCCATAGATGCCGGTGGCGAGCAGCGTGAGCTCGTTCTCCGCCTCCTTGAGCGACAGCGCCTCGTGATACGGGAAGACCCGCTTGCTCGCGTACCAGCCCGGCATCCGCTCGGGGCTGGCGCAGGTGACCATGCGCACGTACTTCGCCTTGGCGAGCGGTTGCGCCAGCTCGATCAGCTTCTTGAACGGGAAGCCCGTCCAGGGCACGGCCATGGCCCACGCCTCGACGCAGCGGAACCGGTAGAGGCGCTCCTCGAGGGCCATCCTGCCGATGAGGTCGTCGACGTCGAGCGTGAGCGGCTTCTGCACCGCGCCTCCGATGTGGATCCGCCACGGGCTCGTTGGAAAGCCGGTGGCCACCTTCCAGACCTGGTCGCGCTCCAGCGTGATCTCGTCGAAGACGTTGTTCCGCGAGGCGACCTCTTCGGGAGTGACCGGACGGTCCAGCGTGTAGCGCGGGCTGCGCGCCGCCGGATAGCGGCCGGGGACCGTGGCGGGCGGCGCAGCGGCGGGCGGCGCTTCGGACCGGGCCTTGAGAGAGGCCGGGAGCGCCGCGCCGATCGCTGCCAGCCCCAGGCC
Organism: Thermoanaerobaculia bacterium; assembly: GCA_036277235.1. Lineage (GTDB taxonomy): Bacteria > Acidobacteriota > Thermoanaerobaculia > Multivoradales > UBA5704 > DATMER01. The sequence continues at coordinate 1,815 of DASUNJ010000006.1, forward strand.
CTTGAGAAGGGTGCGGCGCTCGCGGTAGACCGATTCGGGAGTGGCCTCGCGCTCGGGGATCTCCCATCCTCGTGGAATGCGGATCAACATCGTTGTCTCCTTCTGATAGTTGGTTGCGTCACGCAATTGTCTGGGCGTGCCGTGGGCCGCTTCATCTCTTCTTCCGGGTTACGGTTTCCGGCCGCAGGCGGTCCGCGCCGCCTGCCGGGCGAGGCGGCGCAAGAGATCCGTCGCAGCTTCGCGGACCTCGGGCGGATAGTCGGCGAGCAGCTCGCGGTGGCGCTGCTCGATGTCGCGGCGGATGCGGGAGTGCAGGGCCTCTCCCTCCGGCGTCAGCTCGAGCTGGAGCGCCCGAGCGTCCTCCGGGTGAGTGCGGCGACGGAGGTAGCCCTTGCGTTCGAGGGAGGTGGCCACGCGGCTCGCGCTGCTCTTGTCGAGGTACAGGAGGCTGGCGAGTTGGTTGACCGTGCGCGGGCCTTCGCGCTCGATCGCCTCCAGGCTGTAGCACTCAGTCACCGAGATGTCGTCGTAGCAGGCGTGGTCGCGGTCGCGGAACTGGTAGACCCACAGGAGGTCCTGGAGCGCGTCGTAGAAGCGCGACGCCGCAGTGTCCACGTCGTCGCGGGAAGCGGCGGATGGGGACGGAGCGGAGGGCGCGGTCGTCGTCATGGTTGCGTAACGCAACTATAACCCCCGCGCGCTTGCACGGTCAAGTCTCAGCGGGCGAGCGGAGCTACTTCGACGGGCGCCGTACCGGCGTTGACCATGGCGATCTCCTGGGCCGCGGCGTAGGAGAGGTCGATGGTGCGGCGGCGGGCGTGGGGGCCGCGGTCGTTGATGCGGACCACGACGCTGCGGCCATTGTCGAGGTTTTTCACACGGGCGTAGCTGCCGAGAGGCAGGGAGCGGTGGGCGGCGGTGAGGGCGTTCATGTTGAACGGCTCGCCGCTGGCGGTGGGGGAGCCCTGGAAGTCCGAGCCGTACCAGGAGGCCTGCCCGCGGTGGGCGGGACCGGTCGGCCACTCGGCCGCCGGAGCGGCTTCGGTCACCACCACGGGCTCGGAGGGCTCAGGCGGCGGGGCCGGGCGGCCGGCATCCTGGATGGCCACGCCACCGTAGGCGAGCAGGGCCAGGGCGGCGATTCCCAGGGACCAGGGCCGGCGCGCGTGCGGCATGGCGGCATTCACAGAGCGGGTTCTTCTCATCCCCATTCCAGATCCTCCTGGTGCAGCAGACTCAAGGGCTTACAACCAGCGGAGGAGGGGAGGAATTCCCCGGAAAGGACCAAAAGGACTTAAAGGACACAAAGGACTATGAAGACCGGAGTCTCCGTGTCCTTTACGTCCTTTGCGTCCTTTAGGTCCTTTCCGGTTTTTCTCAGCGCGTCGCTACGACCACCGAATTCATGCCGAGCACGGCGAGCTCGCGCCGGAGTGCTTCCGCCTGGTCGCGGTCGGTGAAGATCCCCACCTGCACCCGGTTCCAGGTCCCGTCCGAGTGGACGAACACCTCGGGATAGATGCGCGCGATCTCCCGGTGCAGCTCCACGGCCCGGCCGGTGTCGCCAAAGGCGCCGACCTGAACGGTGTAGCGCGACGGCAACGTCGAAGCCTCCATCACCGCGTTGGCCACCAGCACGGGCTGCGGGATCTCGGCCCGGCCTGCCGGGTAGATCTCGACGTAGGCCACGCCGGGAGCGAAGACGCCCACCTGGCGGGCGGCGGTGTAGGAAAGGTCGAGGATGCGCTGCTTCTTGAAGGGGCCGCGGTCGTTCACGCGCACCACGACGGTCTGGCCGGTGCGGGCGTTGCGCACCGTCAGCCGGGTTCCGAACGGCAGGGTGGGATGGGCCGCGGTGAGGTCGTACATGTTGTACTTCTCCCCGCTGGCGGTGCGGCGGCCATGGAAGCCGGGGCCGTACCAGGAGGCCATGCCGCTCTGCATGGGCCGGCCGAACGAGGGCGCATCGCCGGGACGCCGGTTGGCGGAACAGGCTACCGTGAGAAGGAGAGGGAGGCTTGCAATCAGGACGCGTGAGGCCGCCGTATAGCGGCCCAAGTTGTTTCCAGTGCGCATGGGCTTGCTGTTCTCCGTAAGGTGGTTTTTTGAGCCATCTTCGTGAGAGCTCTAGGTCCAGATAGCGCTGAAACATCTTGCGCTGACGGACATCTTAGCACATCGACAAATCTCACCTTGTTTACGCCATCGTTCGGGGTAGTCACTTCGATCGTTGCAGCCAGATCACCTTGCTGCTCCGGTCTTCCGAGTCTGCTTCTCGCAGCAGCTCATCGAGCGCCTTCACCAGAGCACCCACGGTTGTTGATTTGCCCCTGGGGAAGGTCCGGTTGCTCGTCAGTACCAATCCCCAGTGCGCCAGGTGCCGGCCTCGGTACTCGGCGTCCAGCGTCATGTAGTCCGCGACATTCTCGGTCAGCACGGCGCTATTCCGGTGTTGCGCTTCGGCGAACAGGTCCGGGTCGGTCATCCCTCGGAGGTCTGCTTCCTCTTGGGCCGACACGGCATCGTGCCCCCGTTCCCGCAGTTGCTCGGCGATACTCGGCGGGTAGTGCTCGTCGATGAGCAGCTTCAACGAAGCATTTCCTGCCTGCGCAGAAACAGCTCTTCCGCCTCGACCGCCTGTGCGTCGACCCTCGCCAGCCAGGCATCGATCTCGGCCGGGTAGTCCGCGTAGTACTCCACCGCGATTCGAGCCTGGGCGGGTGAGAGACCGAGCCAGCTCGCCGCTTCCGCGATTGCCCTGTCGCCGCGCGTCTCCACGTTCCGCACCACTCTGACCACCTCCCAGACGTCGGGGCCCCCTGCCAACCCGGGCCGGCGTCCTGCCGGGCCGGGCCGGAAGACGATGCCGGGGTGGCGGTCCATCCGAAGTCCCTCCTCGATATACCGCTGCATAAGGGCTGAGCGGGTCTCCCCATGGGCCTCAGCCGTCGCCTCCAGTTGTTCCCTGGTGTCGTCGGGCATCCGAATCGAGAGCATGGCTGTTCTGGGCATTTGCGGCTCCGTATTACAACGTATCGCATCGTACCACGCCTCAAACCCGCGGAGCAGCGACCTCCAGCGCCGCCGCCCCGGCCAGCGCGGGCTCGGCGACCTCCTCCAGGAACTCGTCCACCTGGGCGGCTGACCGTCCGGTGAAGCCGACCGGATCGAGCCAGGACTCCACCTCCTCCTGGCTCAGACGGAAGTCGGAGTCCCCGACGATCCTCTCGATCAGCGGGTTACCGCCGCCTTGCGCCAGGCTCTCCTGGGCGTCCAGGCTGTACTGGCGGATCCTCTCGTGCAGCTCCTGGCGATCGCCGCCGCGCAGCGACGCCTCCATGAGCAGGGTCTCGGTGGCCATGAAAGGGAGCTCGCGCGCCACACGGGCCGCCACCATCTCCTCGCGCACGGTCAGGCCGGCCGCGATGTGGGCCGCGAGTCCCAGGATTGCATCGGCGCAGAGGAAGGCGTCCGGCAGCACGAGCCGGCGGTTCGCCGAGTCGTCCAGGCTCCGCTCCAGCCACTGGACGGAGGCGTTCAGCGGACCGTTGAGAGAGTCGGTGATCAGCCGGCGGGCGAGGCCGCACATGCGCTCGGCCCGCACCGGGTTGCGCTTGTAGGCCATGGCCGACGAGCCGACCTGCTCGGCGTCGAAGGGCTCGGACAGCTCGCCGACCCCCTGCAACAGCCGCAGGTCCGTGCCGTACTTGTGGCAGCTCTCGGCGATGCCGGCGAGAGTCTGGAGGATCTGGCTGTCCTGCTTGCGCGAGTAGGTCTGGCCGGTGACCGGAAAGCTCTCCGCGAAGCCGAAGCGCCGGGCCAGCCGGCGGTCGAGCTCGCGCACTTTCCCATGATCTCCCTGGAAAAGGGTCAGGAAGCTCGCCTGAGTGCCGGTCGTGCCCTTGACTCCGCGGGTGCGCAGCGTCGAGAGCCGGTGGCGCACCTCGGCCAGGTCCATCAGGAAATCCTGCAGCCAGAGGCAGGCGCGCTTGCCGACCGTGGTGAGCTGCGCCGGCTGAAAGTGGGTGTAGGCCAGGCAGGGGATCGTCCGCGTTTGCCGCGCGAAGCCGGCGAGCTCGCGCCCGGCCGCGGTCAGCCGCCCCTCCAGGAGCTGCAGCGCCTCCCGGAAGAGGAGGACGTCCGTGTTGTCCGTGATGAAGGCGCTCGTCGCGCCCAAATGGAGGATGCCGCCGGCACCGGGGTGTACCCGGTCCGCTTGCTCCGCGTAGTGGCGCAGGTGCGCGACCACGTCGTGCCGGGTGCGGCGCTCCAGCTCCGCGACGCGCGCCAGGTCCACGTCCCCGGCGGTCTGCTTCAAGGCATCGACCTGCTCGGCGGAGATCGGAAGGCCCAGCTCGCGCTGGATCTCCGCGAGGCCGGTCCAAAGCTCGCGCCAGTGGCCGAAGCGGTGGCTCGCCGAGAAGATCCGCGCCATCTCGGGCGAGGCATAGCGCTCGTACAGCGGGTTCTGAGGCGTCTCCGGCATCTCTGACATGGCGGGCGGATTCTATCTCTTCTGGTACAATCCGCCGCCGCCCGGCCCTGTGTAGGGTTGCCGTTCCTTTCGCCGGAGATCCAAGCTCATGCCTCTGAGAGTCGACTCTGAAATCGGACGCCTTCGGCGCGTCCTGGTCCACCGGCCGGGGCACGAGATCGACTGGATGGTCCCCAGCATGATGGAGACCCTGCTGTTCGACGACATCCTGGACGGGGCCGATGCCCGCCTGGAGCACGACGGATTCCGCCAGGTACTGCGGCAGGCCGGGGTCGAGGTCCTGGACGCCCAGGACCTGCTCGCGGATGTGGTCGGCCAGGAGGAGGCCCGCCACCGCCTCCTCGACGAGCTGGAGGCCGAGTACGGCGTCCCCTACAGCCTGGTGCGCCAGCTCTACGAGATGCCGGACCGCGAGCTGGCCGCCACCCTGGTCGAGGGCATCCGCACCCCGAGCGAGGTCCTGGACGTCGACCGCCAGCGCTTCTTCGACCTTTACCCGGTGCCCAACTACTTCTTTCAGCGCGATCCGCAGGTCGTCATCGGCAACCGGGTGGTGATCTCCTCCATGGCCACGGGCGCCCGCGAGCGCGAGCCGCTGCTGGCGCGGACCATCTTCGAGAACCACCCGCAGGCCGCCGGGCTCGACGCGCTCTTCGAGATCGACGTGCCCCCCTCGGGCGCGCCGCAGCACAACCCGCACTTCGCGTACCCCTCGCTCGAAGGGGGAGACGTGCTGGTGCCGAGCCCGGAGGTCGTGCTCGTAGGGCTCACCGAGCGTACGAACCGGAGGGGGATCGAGGTTCTCGCCGAGTATCTGCGCAAGCAGGAGACCTCCTTCCGCCACCTGATCATGGTCGAGCTGCCGCGCAAGCGCTCGTACATGCACCTGGATACCGTCTTCACCTTCATCGACCGCGGTCTCTGCCTGGCGTACCTGCCGGTGATTCAGCCGGGGGGGCCGGAGTCGGCGCACGTCTACCACGTGGACCTGACGGCGCGGCAACTGACCTTCACTCTCGCGGGGTCCTTGCTCGAGGTGCTCAAGGACGTGGGGATCGAGCTCGACGTGGTGCCCTGCGGCGGCGGCATCGAGGCCATCGACCAGCAGCGCGAGCAGTGGACCGACGGCGCAAATGCCTTTGCCATCGCGCCGGGGTTGATCCTGCTCTACAAGCGCAACCGCAAGACGGTGGAGGAGCTGTCGCGGCGCGGCTGGCGCGTGCTCGACGAGGCCGAGGCGGCGGCCGGCAAGCACGACCTGATCGGCGGCGGTCCTGCCGTCATTGCGCTCGATTGCAGCGAGCTGTCGCGGGCCCGGGGCGGTCCGCGCTGCATGACCATGCCCCTGGAACGCGACCCTCTCTGAACGAGCTCCGAACGAGGAAACTATGACCCGACATCTGATCTCGATCCACGACCTCTCCGCGGCGGAGGTGGCCGGCCTCTACCGGCTCGCCGCCGACGTCAAGGCCAATCCCGGCAAGTACGCCGACGTCATGAAGCGCAAGAGCCTTGGCATGATCTTCGAGAAGTCCTCGACCCGCACCCGCGTAAGCTTCGAGGTCGGCATGGTGCAGATGGGCGGCCACGCCCTCTTCCTGTCGAGCCGCGACATTCAGCTCGGCCGCGGCGAGCCGATCTCGGACACCGCCCAGGTGCTCTCCCGCTACGTGGACGGCATCATGGCCCGCACCTTCGCCCACCAGACGGTCGTCGACCTGGCGCGCTACGGCACGGTGCCGGTGGTCAACGGTCTCACCGACGACCTTCACCCCTGCCAGGGGCTGACCGATTACTTCACGCTGCTGGAGGTCTTCGGCAGTACCGGCGGGGTGGAGGCCCTGCGCGGCCGCAAGCTCGCCTACGTCGGCGACGGCAACAACATGGCCCACTCGCTGATGTTCGGAGCCGCCAAGGTGGGGATGGACGTGGCCATCGCCTCGCCCAAGGGCTACGAGGTGAAGCCGCACTACTCGGAGCTGGCGCGGCAGGACCACCAGGCCGCGGGCACGACCATGACCATTACCAACGATCCCCGCGAGGCGGTCGAGGGGGCCTCCGCGGTTTATACGGATGTCTGGGCCTCGATGGGCCAGGAGGCCGAGGCGCAGGAGAGATTGAAGGCGTTCCAGGGCTTCATGGTGGACGGCGCTCTGATGTCGGGAGCGAAGCCCGAGGCGGTTTTCCTGCACTGTCTGCCCGCGCACCGCGGCGAGGAAGTGTCCGCCGAGGTCGCCGATGGTCCCCAGAGCCGGATCTACGACGAGGCGGAGAACCGCCTGCACGTCCAGAAGGCCATCCTGCTCTGGGGGATGGCCGGCTACGACATCGCGTAGAGCTTCGGCATCAGCTCCCGCCACGCCTTGCCGCGGTGGCTTACGATGTCTTTCTCCTTGCCGGCGAGCTCGGCGAACGTGCGGGTCTCGCCGTCCGGGAGGAAGACGGGGTCCCAGCCGAAGCCATGCTCGCCGCGGCCGGGGAGCACGAGGGTACCGGAGGTGCTCCCCTCGGCGACGACGGAGCGTTCCGAGTCGCGGTAGAGCAGGGCGCAGCGGGCCACGGCACGGGGATCGCCGAGAGCGTGAGCGGTCTTCGCAATCCCCTCGGCGCCCACGGCCTCCAGCATCCATTTGACCAGGGGTCCGGGGAAACCGTTGAGAGATGAGAGGCCAAGGCCGGCCTCCTCGACCACCAAAGGCCTCTGGACGATCTCCCAGGCCACCTCGGCTTTCTGCTGCAGCACCTCAAAGAGATCGAGCGCCTGGATCTCAGGAAGGTCCACCTCGACCGCTTCGATTTCCATGCCGAGCGCGAGACGCGCCTCGGCGATCTTGCCGCGGTTTCCGGTGACGAGGACGAAGGGGGCGGCGGTCATCCCCGGGCGGCCATCCGGGACAGCTCCTCGATGAGCTCGTCCACCTGGCGGCGCAGGTAGGGGAGGTCGCGGCAGTTGTCGATGACGCGATGGGCGGCGTTCTTGCGCTCCTCGCCATCGCCCTGGGCGACCAGGCGGGCGCGGGCGGAGGCCTCGTCCAGGCCGCGGGCCATGGCGCGCCGCAGGCGCGTCTCGGCATCCGCCTCCACCGTGACGATGAAGTCGAACAGCGGGCCGTAGCCGGCCTCGACGAGCAGGGTGGCCTCCAGGACCACGACTCCCTCGGAGCGCTCCGCGATCTCCTCGAAACGACGGCGGACCATCGGGTGGACGGCCTTCTCCAGGTTGCGGCGCGCCTCGTGGTCCGCGAAGACCCGCGCCGCGACCTTGGCGCGATCGACCCCACCCTCGGCGTCGATCATCTCGGGGCCGAGGAGGCTCCGCACCGCCTCCACCCCTTCGCCGCCGGGCCGATAGAGGTCCGCCACCAAGCGGTCGGCGTCGATCACCGTGAAGCCGGCATCCCGCAGCCAGCCGGCGACGGTCGACTTGCCGCCGGCCAGTCCGCCGGTGAGGCCGACCCGGAAGAGCCGGCTCATGACACCGGCACCCCCTGGCGCATCCTGGCGGAGTGAAGGGTGTTGACCAGGAGCATCGCGACGGTAAGGAGCCCGACCCCGCCCGGCACGGGCGTGATGGCGGCGGCCTTGGCTGCGACCCGATGGAAATCCACGTCGCCGGTGATGATCGAGCCCTTGGATTCGAACTGCCGGCGGCGCTCCTCGTCGCCGGGGAAGAGCCGCTCGAGCTCGGCGGGGTCGGTCACCCGGTTGATCCCGACGTCCACGACGACCGCCCCCTCCTTGACGTGCTCGGGGCCGATCATCCCGGCCCGGCCGATGGCCGCGACGAGCACGTCCGCCTCGCGGCAGACGGCGGCGAGGT
>DASUNJ010000007.1:0-3544 GCA_036277235.1 Thermoanaerobaculia bacterium
GGACTCGGGCATCCTCACCGTGGGGGACCTGCGCGGCAAGCGCGTGGCGATCCCCAACCGCTTCTCGAACCAGCACATGCTGCTGCGCAAGGCGCTCAAGGACCGGGGCATGACCATCGACGACGTCGAGCTCCTGGAGATGCCGCCGCCGGACATGCCGGCCGCGCTCTACTCCAAGGCGGTGGACGCCATCACCTCCGGCGAGCCGTTCATGGCGCAGACCGAGATGGACGGCTACGGCCGGGTGCTCTTCCAGGCCAAGGAGATCTGGCCCGAGTTCATCTCCTGCGTGCTGGTGGTCTCGCAGAAGACCATCGACGAGGAGCCGGAATGGGTGCAGCGGCTCGTCACGGGCATCGCCCGCAGCGGCCTCTGGATGGAAGGCGGAATGGACAACAGGATGGCGGCGGCCGAGGCCGTGGCGAAGAACTACTACAACCAGGACCCGCGGCTCCTCTCCTTCGTGCTCAGCAAGCCGCCGGACCGGGTGAAGTACTCCAACCTGCGCCTGGCCCGACAGGACTTCCAGGAGATCCACGACCTGGCCCTGGAGGCCGGGATCCTGGACGGGCCCATGAAGTTCGAGGACTACGCGGACTCCCGCTTCTCCGAGAACACCGGCGGGGCGAGCGCCTACGACTGGCAGCCGGCCGGGGGGACGGGGAGGTAGGTCAACTACTTCTCCACGTCGATGCCCACCCGCATTGAGAACCGGTAGAAAATCCGCTCCACCTGGAACAGCGGCACGAACCGTCCAGGGTCTGTTCCCCGGCGGCATAAACCTTTTGGCGATCCTCGTGTCTCAAGTCTATGTCTATTCTTAGACCTATCCCCAAGAGACGAGTTGACAACAAGCCTGCGAGGGCACCCACACGCAGGGCAGATCGAGAATCTGCCGCCGCTGCGAGGAGAGCGAAGATGAGCCAAGGATTTGCAAGGACGGCGGAGCACGTTTCAGCCGGGCATCCGGACAAATTCTGCGACCAGGTTGCCGACACCATCCTGGATGAGGTGCTGCGGCAGGCAGCGGAGCTGGATCGAGAGGAGCCTCCGGCGAAGCCGGAGGCGGCGGTCCTTCCTGCAGTTCGCACCGCCATCGAGTGTCTGGTCAAGGACAATCTCCTCATCGTCTCCGGCGAGGTCAAGCTGCCGCCCGCGATCCGGGGTGAGCTCGACATCGTCAAGTTGGCCCGGGGCGTCTGGAAGGATGTCGGCTACAGCGACATTTGGGCCGGTGGCTACGCCGACGAGGACAAAGAGCAGGCGCAGGGAGAGCTCACTGTCATCAACCACCTCCGGGCACAGTCTCCCAACATCGGCAAGGGCCATGGCAAAACGGTCGTGGCGGACAAGATCGTCGCGACAGGGGCGGACGACGGAGGTGCCGGCGACCAGGGGGTCATGGTTGGCTACGCGACCGACGAGACCGAGGAAATGATGCCTCAGGAGTGGGTCTTCGCCCGCAATCTGTGCCGCAATCTGCACGACCTCCGTATCAGCGGTGCACTCCCCTGGCTGCTCTCCGACTGCAAGACCCAGGTCTCCCTGGCCGCCGACGGCTCCGTCACCAGCGTGATCATCGCCGCCCAACACTCCAAGGCCATCGATGCCCGGGACAGGAAACAGGAAATCCTCGAGCAGTCCGTCTGGCCGGTTCTCAAGCAAGAGATCTCCAAAGAGATGGTGACCATCAATGGGACAGGCCGCTTCGTCATCGGCGGTCCCACCGGAGACGCCGGCGTCGTTGGCCGCAAGATCGTCGTGGACGCCTACGGCCCTCGCGTGCCGGTGGGCGGCGGCGCCTACTCGGGCAAGGATCCGTCCAAGGTCGATCGCAGCGCGGCCTACATGTGCCGTCACATCGCCAAAGCGGTCGTCCAGCACAAGGTTCAAGGCGCCAGGGAATGCACGGTCAGTCTCGCTTACGGCATCGGCAAGCACCAGCCGGAGATGCTCACCGCCATTACCGACCGGGGTGAAGACGTATCCACCTGGGTCTGGGAGAAGTTCAAGGATCTGTCCCCGAAGGGCATCATCGAGCGGCTCGGGCTCCGCAGCCCGAACGGCTGGAGCTACTACGAGACAGCTTCCTATGGCCACTACGGACGCGACATCTTCCCTTGGGAAAAGCCGGCCCAGATTTGAGCCGGCCTCCAGACATGCTGAACGTCGCACCAGACCTGCTGCGTCTCGGACTGTCCACCGCCGTGGTGGTCGCCCGGGGCGTCAAGGGTTCCCAGGCTCCGCCGGAGCTGGCCGCCTATCGGCGCAACGCCGGCCGCCAGCTCGCGGCCTTCTGGAAGAACCGCTCGCTCTCCTCCCATCCTGCCCTGCAGGAGTACGAGCGGTTGCACCGCCTGTTCGGCGTAACCGGCGAGCCCGCGGCGCCCGAGAAGCTCCTGCGCTACGTCCGCCGTCACCAGGACTTCACCGAAGCCGGCGCGGTGGTGGATTGCTACAACCTGGTTTCGGCCAAGACCCTGCTTTCTATTGGCGCCCACGATCTGGCGAAGCTGAAAACCCCCGTCAACCTCCGTCAGGTCGAAGCTCGTGACATCTTCATCCCGCTTGGCGAAAGCGCGCCGCGTGACTGTCAGGGCGAGTACGCCTACATCGATCCGGACGGTCAGATCATCTGCCGCATGGAGGTACTTCAGGGCGACACCACCAAGGTTGGCCCATCATCCCGGGACATCGTTTTCTTCTTCCAGGGCAACCGGGAGATCCCCGACCAGGATCTCCTAGCCGGAACCTGGCTCCTCGTGGAGCTCATCGAGAGGTTCTGCGGCGGCACAGCCGAGTTGACCGGATTCCTGGCAGCAACGGCAGGGAGCAAGACATGAAGCCGCCCGTCGAGCTCGCGGACTTTCAACGCCTGGATCTGCGCGTCGGGACCGTGACTGCCGTCCGCCCCCATCCGGTGCTGACCGCCCTGTCGATCCTCACCGTCCAACTGAACGAGCCTGTCGAGGTCCTCGCGCCGGGCTCCGGCGCCATCGGTCTCGCCCCCGGCTCACAGGCCGCCGTCGCCACCGGCCTTCATCCTCTCACCGCGGCCGGCCTCCGCGTCACCGCCTGCCTGGTGACCGGCCCGGTAACCAGCCAGATTCCGGACGGGAGCCGCCTGTCATGAAAAAGCTCCTCGTAACCTGTGCCCTGCCGTACGCCAATGGCCCGATCCACATCGGCCACCTGGTCGAGTACATCCAGGCGGACATCTGGGTGCGCTACTGGCGATTGCGCGGCCGCGATGTCGTCTACTTCTGTGCCGACGACACGCACGGCACTCCCATCATGATCCGGGCGTGGAACGAGGGGATCACCCCCGAGGCGCTCATCGAGCGCTGCTGGCACGAGCATCGCCGAGACTTCGCGGGCTTCGGCGTCGAGTTCGATCTCTTCCACAGCACCCACTCGCCGGAGAACCGCGAGCTGTCGGAAGCCATGTATAGAGCGCTCGTGGCGAACGGGCACATTCACACGCAGGAAATCGAACAGGCCTACTGCCCGAAGGACGAGATGTTCCTGCCGGACCGCTACATCC
>DASUNJ010000008.1:0-3345 GCA_036277235.1 Thermoanaerobaculia bacterium
ATCATCGGCGAGCGGATCGGCCGGCACGCCTACCGGCTGCTGCTCTGGCCGCTCCTCGGGATCGGCGTGGCGAGCGTGCTCCTCTGGTACGCTGGCGAGGCCCAGGGTGCGGGAGACCTGCGCCTCTATGCTCTCGTCCAGTTCTTTCCGCTCCTCCTCATCCCCCTGCTCATGGCGTTCTATCAACCGCGCTACACGGGTGGAGCGTGGGTGTTCGTGGCGCTCGCCGCCTATGGCGCCGCCAAGGCCTTCGAGCTGTACGACCACGAGATCCATCGCGCCCTCGGATTCGTGAGCGGCCATCCCCTCAAGCACCTGGCCGCGGCCGGCGGCTGCTGGGCCCTCCTGCACATGTTCAGCCGCCGCCAAAGGATCAGGGAACTTTCCCAGCCCACCTCCCATCCAATCTGAACAAAGGGGGACATATCCCCCGGGAGGTGTGAGATGTTCGAAAGCTCGCTGATCGATCTGGACGCCAGGCCGCAATCCCGTCGCAAGTTGGCCCCTCTGCCGATCGCCATCGCTCTGCATGGGATCGTCCTGGCCTCGGTGGGTGTCGCGCAGGTCTGGAACGTCGAAGCGGTGGGCGATCCGGACATCGTCAAGCCCTACGTCGTCACCTTGGTGCCGTCGCTGGACGAAGGCCAGGCGCCCGTTTCCAGGCCCGTGCAGAAGACGGTGGCCCCGTCGAAGCAGACGACCCAGCCCGACACGAAGCAGCTCCCGGACACGCCGGCGCGAAATCCCGAGGCGGAGACCCCGATCGTGCCGACTGTCCGCGACGGCTCGATCACCGAAGGGGACCACGACATCGCCGACTTCGGTCCGTCCAACCGATCGTCCAAAGATCCGTTCACCGGTCTGGACCCGGCCGACAGTCCGGCCACGGTCGTGCCGGCGGCTGCTCCGCCCGCAGACGAGGTCCTGTACGTGGGCGGCGCGGTGTCGCGCCCGGTGCTGCTCTCGGGTCCTCCGCCGCGCTACACCAAGGTCGCGCTCCGTGCCCGGGTCGAAGGCACCGTGATCGTGCAGGCCATGATCGACGAACGGGGTCGCGTCCAGGACGTGCACGTCCTCCGGGGCCTGCCCATGGGGCTCGATCAGGCGGCTGTCGAGGCGGTGATGGACTGGACCTTCGAGCCGGCGAAGCTCCAGGGGCGGTCCGTGAAGGTGTACTACACGCTGACCGTCAACTTCCGCCTCCAGGGATAGGTCGGCTGCCGAAGCCCTCTGCCATGAGGCGGAGGGCTTGCCCCAATGCTGTTCACATAACGATCTCGACACGAATCTGAGCCCGGCGAGGCCGGGTTCTCTTGGCGCGACTACGGGTGGGAAACTTGCTGACCTTTCGCTTGACGGCCCTGGGATTGTGGCGGCCTCGGCTGGAGCTGACTCGGACCTCCAGAATCTCGGCGAGCACGGCTTCGTGGATCTCGGGACTGGGCTGAGGGGGGGATCGCGAGTACGGTCGGGAGTTTGCGCTTGATCACCCGGACTGCATGAACGAAGGACAACTTGTCGGGGTCGACCTTGCCCTGGAGGGCGGCTTGGTGCATCAGGCTGCGGACGGCGAAGTGGGCTAACAAAAGACCGTAAAACTCCTGGAGAACCAGTTCGGGAGTCTTGCTGCGCAGAACGATCTGACGGCCTCTGAGGTGGGTCTTCAACTCGTCAAATGCGCTCTCGATCTCCCAGCGCTCATGGTACAGAGCGGCCAGTTCAGCAGCCGGCGCTGCCTGCTCGTCCAGAAGATTGGTCACCAGCCGATACAGCGGCTCACCGTCCTCGATTCCTTCGAGGCGGTACTCAATCACCCGTACCCAGATCCCTCCTCGGTCCCGCTGTCGGTCGCGGGACGAGGCATAGATCTGGCTGAGATAAGAACCGTCGTTCAAACGCTGCCGCACAGGCAGGCGCAGGTTGCTTTTGACACGCCAGACCAACGCCGCCCCGGTCTTGTCGCCTTGCTGCCACATCCGATAGCTGAAAAAACCACGGTCGGCCAGGCACAGCATGGCGGGTTGGAGTTGAGCCAACACCTGCCGAGCCAGTTGCGCTTCCGACTCCCTGTACCCCCCGACCCGAGCGCCAAACAGAATGTGGGTTCCGTTCTCCACCAAGGTGACAAAGCGCAGTTGTGGAAACCCGCTCTGGCCCCGCGAGGCTCCCGGCCGACCGAAAGCGGCTTCGTTTTCCTCGGTGTCCGGCAGATCCAGCGTGCTGCCATCCAGGCTCACCAGTCTCCACCGCCGATAGAAGGCTCCCAGCGTCGGCTCTTGCGCGAGGGGAGTCGCCAGCGTCTCGTAGAGCAGTTTCAGAGGCTCAGGGCCCAGCCGTTGGCGGGCCTGCGAGATGCTCGATCGGGCGCTCTGGCGTAAACGCTGGACGGGCAGACCCAACCGCGCCAGACCCTCGACCAGGCAACGCAGCACCTCTCCATAGCCGACCTCCATGTAGAGGGCCAGGGCCAGCACGTAGTACACCATCACGCGCGCCGGTAACTGCCTTTGCCGCTGGCTCTGGCGACCCGTCGCCTCCAGAGCCTCTTCGACCTTCTTGAGAGGAATGTACTGGGTCAACACACCCAAGCCGATCAGGTCCGTCAGGCGAGGACCTTGTGTCGACTTCGCGCGTCGCGCCATGGCCACCTCCTTCCCGAGGTTCCGCAGGAAGGATACCACGGTGTCGCCATTAAGCGAACGGTATTGGGGTTAGGGGGTGAGGGTCCCGGCGAAGCCCGGCGGAAGGGTGTGCGATGGGAGAGGGGGATCGAGGGGTGAGGCCCTACCGCAACCACTCCTCGATCCGAGCCCGCTCGTCGGTCGACTCGTCCCGGTACTTGACGATCACCGGCGTGTAGAGCGACAGACCCCAGTCCTTGCCGGCGCCGCGGGTCACGGCGCGCGAGCCGGGGACCACTACGGCCTCTTCGGGGACCACCAGCGGACCGTCCTCGGGAGCCCGGTGGATGGTCCCCTTCACCAGGTCGTAGAGCGGCGTCGAACGGGTGAGGATGGTCCCGGCGGCGAGGACCGCGCGGCGCTTGACCACCGTCCCCTCGTAGACCCCGCAGTTGCCGCCGACGAGGACATCGTCCTCCACGATCACCGGCAGGGCGCCGACCGGCTCGAGCACGCCGCCGATCTGCGCCGCCGCGCTCAAGTGGACACGCGATCCGATCTGGGCGCAAGAGCCAACCAGGGCATGGGAGTCGATGAGGGTTTCGTCGCCGACATAGGCCCCGATGTTGACGAACATCGGCGGCATGCAGATCACGCCGCGCCCGAGCCACGCACCGTCCCGGACCGTCGATCCGCCCGGCACCACGCGGATCGCCGACCGGGC
>DASUNJ010000009.1:0-3818 GCA_036277235.1 Thermoanaerobaculia bacterium
TTGAGACGCTCTGAGCGTGCCAGAATTGTCCCATGCACCTGGCCTACGAAAGCGATGACCTGGGTCAGAGCCTCGTTGTTCACTCACGTCTCAAGGTGTTGCTGGCCCAGGTAGAGCTAGAGGTCAGCCGCCTCAAAGAGAGTGGGGCAAAGCGAAGCCTCACGCGCAGGGCGGTCAGAAGGCAAAAGGAGATCGCCAGGGCGCTTGGCTGGTCTACGAAGCTGATGGAGAAGAAAAAAGGCCCGACCTCGACATGGGCAATGCTGGGGGGAGCCTTGTGGACCCTGGTTACCCACCTCGGGATGTTCTCGGATGATGACGACTCATGGGACCGCCGCCTTTCAATAGCGGCGTTCCTCCTGGCTTGTCTTTACGGTTATATGACCGCTTGGCTTGAGAGAAGCTCCTATGAGCGGCTGCTGCCTCGGATCCTCATCGGAATGGACTTCAACGCTTCACAATGGCTAGATGTCCAGGCTCTGGAGCCGGAATGAGTGGCCTACCTGCTCGCCAGCGGCAGGTATCGTTCGCGAAGGATGCGCAGGTGGTGCAGCTCGTGGCCGGCGATGTGGAAGGCAAGGCCGCGAGGAGAGGCCGAGTAACTGTTGACGATGCCTCTCCGCAGCCAGGCCTCCCTGTCGAGACCGCGAAACAGCGTGACCGAGGCATGGCGAACGGCCTCGAAATCCGCGAGCAGGTCGGCAAGGGAGCGGTTCTCGAACCGTGCCGCGGTCGCATAGTCGTTCTCGTCGAAACCGGGAAGCGGGCGCGAGTCGCCGCGCGCGACACAGAGAGCGCGGTAAGCGAAGATCCGCTCGTCGTCGGCGAGGTGTCCGAGAACCTGCTTCACGGTCCATTTACCAGGAGCGTAGGTGACGTTGCCGTTGGGCTCCCCAAGATCCTGGAACAGCGCGACCGTTTGCTTGCCTTGGTGGAGCAGCACCTCGACCGCGTCGTCGCCCTCCACCAGGTCGATGTCGGACTGGGCGTAGTCGGCATATTCACCGGGTTCTGGGCGACCCGACCTAAAATCAGTGATTGCTTTCACCCCTTATTCCAACCGGCGGCCGACAACCTGGTCGCGGGCGTCTAGCGGCTTGGATTTTCTCTACTATACGTCGACGCAACAGCCGAGACCCGCGCGATTCGATTTGCATTGGTGATAGCTATTGTTGTGTGATCTGAATGATCTGAGTTCTCGCCCGGCTCAAGCCTCCGCGGATGAATTCCCAAGTGGTTATTGAGTGAAAAACCATCACCGTCCTGGAAGTCTACTTGCGTCATAAAGCCAGTTCGCACCGCCGATTGATTTGTAACCGATATCTTCCAGAAAAACTTCCAAGAACGATCGGTTCTTTCAGTTATGCGACAGCGGAAATCGGTTACAGTAAGGTCGTCGGTCCCTGAAACCCCTAGCGTCGTTAGTTCCCCGACTACATTGTCAACCTTAACGACGGTCTTCCGAGCGATCTTCTCAACGAGGATGCTGCGCTCAGCTTCCGAAAGATCCCGCATCATGGAGATATGATCAATCCTAGGGGTCTGCGGGAAGCCGAGATGCTTTGCCAAGGCTTCTAGCAGACGAGTACTAAAATTCGGATCACGGGTGGTGATGGCTTGGAAGGTCGCCAAAGGCTGAGGAAGTTCTCCAACCTCTTGGCCAGAATGGCAGATAGGGATGACCGGAATTTTCTTGATCCATGCGCAACCGGCTTCAAAGTTGATCCAGGGTTGTTTAACTGACAATGGACTACAGAGAACCAACATAGTTATTGCATCAGCCAGTGCGGAATCAATCTGCTCAAACCACTTTGTTCCTGGCGGAAGATCCTTCGCAGACGCACTCACGAAGATTTGGCACTGGCCCGCAAAGCTAGATTCCGCCCACTGCTTCAATGCGAGGGCCAATGGTGCTTCTTCTCCGACATGGCTTAGGAAGACTGTTTTCATAGAAACCCAAATTAATTGGCGCTCTGTGAAATTAGCTTGACGTAGGCCCCGCCGTTGTCACTGTCGAAACAACATCCACGAAATTTGTCAGCGGCAACCGCGCCACCTTTACCTCCTTAAGAGGGGCGGTCAGGGTTCAACGTGTGGCGCAAGAATACGGCGCGACCTTGACAACCTCCTGCGCGAGCATTCTACCGCTAAGCAGATTTGAGCGCGCGCTCTATGGTCTCGCTCAGCCTGACTTCGGAGGATTCTCTCTCCTGTTCGGCAAGCGCATGCTTGGAGCTGTCCGTGCTCCCTGGCTCGAGAGCACATTCCCACCACTCCCGGTATTTCTGAAGGTGGTCAAGGAGCTCTGCCAAGACTTCGGGACTTCTGTGCTCAATGCTGTATAGCAGTTCGGACTGCCCCAAAATCTCCGCATCCGGAATTCCGAGGCCAACTGCAACTGCCCTGACCTTCTCCCTCTCCTCTGCGAGAAAGTCTTCCTTTTTCATCACTTACTCCTAGAGCCGTAGCAAGTTGACTGGGCGCTCCTCGCGAAGGATGCGCAGGTGGTGCAGCTCGTGGCCCGGCGATGCATGTCGATGTCCGCTTGGGCGTACTCGCCGGGCTCCGGGCGGGCCTGACCACCAGAGCGTCTGCGGGCAGCTCACGCAAACTGCAATCGCCTACCCTTTGGCTCAGGGATGGGTCTTCCAAACTCCCTGGCTGTATCAAGCCATAGCTCGATCGCGTCGCGGCAGTTGGCGAGAGCACCATCCGGTGAATCACCATGAGCAGAGCAACCTGGAAGCTCAGGCACTTCAGCTATGAAGACCCGATCCTCCTCGCTCCAGTAAATGATCACCTCGTATTTGTACATCAGTCACTGCCTCCAAGCTTGTATCGAAGAATCATCGAGCGCACCTGCCGAACCTGGTATGGCTTCGCAGAGCTTCCTTCTCTCTGGAGATTGATGAGCTGCTCAACGCCCGGCTTTACAAATATGTGATGACTTCCGCGTATACGCTCCTCGAAGCCCAAGCCAGCGAGCAGCCTACGCAGTTCGTCAAAGCGGATGTTGGCGTCTGACTGGCCACCGAGAATCCGCTGGAGAAGAATGTTCCTCTTCGGCATGCCCGAAGTCTACCTTTTCTCGCCGAGCCCGTCCCAGAGCCATGAGGACATCTACGCCCCGACCTTGAACTCCACCCCCTGCGCCAGCGGCAGGTCGGTGCCCCAGTTGATCGTGCAGGTCTGGCGGCGCATGTAGGCTTTCCAGGAGTCGGAGCCGGCCTCTCGGCCTCCTCCGGTCTCCTTCTCTCCTCCGAAGGCGCCGCCGATCTCCGCTCCCGAGGTGCCGATGTTCACGTTGGCGATGCCGCAGTCGCTTCCGGTCGAGGCCAGGAAGCGCTCGGCGGAGCGCATGTTGAGCGTGAAGATGGCGGAGGAGAGA
The DNA here is from genome assembly GCA_036277235.1 of Thermoanaerobaculia bacterium. Taxonomy (GTDB): domain Bacteria; phylum Acidobacteriota; class Thermoanaerobaculia; order Multivoradales; family UBA5704; genus DATMER01. The sequence goes on from DASUNJ010000009.1 coordinate 3,389, forward strand.
CCCTGCGGCACGTCATTGTGGAGCTGGATCGCCTCGTCCAGGTCTTCGAACTCGAAGACGTAGAGGATCGGGGCGAAGGTCTCCTCGCAGGTGATGGGCATGTGCTTCTGGGCCTCGACCAGGGTCGGCTCCACGTAGAAGCCGGGACGGTCGATCTTGTTGCCGCCAAAGAGGATCTTGCCGCCCTCGGCCTTCACCCGCTCCAGCGCCTTCATCATGTTGTCCACCGCGGCCTGATCGATCAGCGGACCCATGGGCGTCCCATCTTCCAGCGGATCGCCCACCGGGATCGAGCGGTAGGCGTTGACCAGCTTCCGCTTCAGCTCGGCCGCAATACCGCGCTGCAGGAAGAGGCGGCGGGTCGTGGTGCAGCGCTGGCCCGCGGTGCCTACCGCCGCGAAGAGGACGGCCCGGAGGGCGAGGCCGGGGT
>DASUNJ010000010.1:0-14848 GCA_036277235.1 Thermoanaerobaculia bacterium
CTGGAGTGTCACTACGCCCTCGTTGGTGTCCACGTCGATGTTGAACGGGTTGATGTCCCCGTCCGCCGCCAGCTTCGCCTTCACAGAGGCCGTAATGGCAGCATCGTCGACCTGGGTTCCAGCAGTCTTGTTCGAGCTGCAAGCACCCAGAGCCAGCAGAAGCGCCAGCGTGAAGCAGACGAGCGAGGCCCGAAGCGTCATCTTGTTCATGTTCATCCTCCTCCTCGGTTTAGAACCTGTTCTTTGTCCGTTGTTGGTGGTCTGTGGCTCAGACCCTCCCGCACATGCCATAACTGCTCTAAAGCAGAAATTGTGCCACAGCCCTCCTCCCAGGTCCTACCAAGTCGTCGGACGACGCGGGAGTATACATCCTCGCCGCGAGCCTCTCAAGAGGGGTTCTTTTTGACCGTTTCCTCGCATTCGCGGGAGACCGCGACGGCCTAATCGGCCAAACGGTACTGGTTGAGGCGGTTGTAGAGGGTCTTCAGGCTGACGCCGAGGATGTCGGCCGTCTTCCTCTTGTTCCCGCCGTGCGCCTCCAGGGTGGCCATGATGAGCCGCTTCTCGACGTCCTCGATCGACGAGCCGACCTGGAAGTGGAGGCTCCGCTGGAAGCCGGAGTCCCCGCCCACCTCGCGCGGCAGGCTGCGCGGCGTGATCTCCTGGTCGGCCATGATGAAGGCGCGGTGCACCACGTTCTTGAGCTCGCGCACGTTGCCGGGCCAGGAGTGGCCGCGCAGGCGCTCCATCGAATCCTCGGTGAACCGCTTGGCGGACGCCTGGCGCTCGTTGAGCTGGCCGAGGAAGTGGTCGGCGAGAAGCTCCACGTCCTCGTTGCGCTCGCGCAGCGGCGGCATGTGGATCGGGAACACCTGCAACCGATAGAGCAGGTCCTCGCGCAGCTTGCCGTCCGAGACCGCCTTGTGCGGGTCGCGGTTGGTGGCGGCGATGACCCGCACGTCCACCTCGACCGGCTGGTCGCCGCCGATCCGGTTCAACTGGCCGGTCTCGAGCACGCGCAGGAGCTTGACCTGCAGCTCGATCGGCATCTCGGTGATCTCGTCGAGGAACAGGGTGCCCATGTGGGCGCGCTCGAAGTAGCCCTTGTGCCGCCGCGCCGCGCCGGTGAAGCTGCCGCGCTCGTGGCCGAACAGCTCGCTCTCGATCAGGGTCGGCGAGATGGCGCCGCAGTTGAGCGGCATGAACGGCGCCTTGGAGCGCTTGGAGATGATGTGCAGCGTCTGGGCGGCCAGGTCCTTGCCGGTGCCGCTCTCGCCGATGAAGAACACCGAGGCGTCGGTCGGCGCCACCCGGGTGATCATCTCGTAGACCGCCTGCATGGGCTGCGACGCGCCCAGCAGCAATCCCAGCCGGTCGCTCTCCTGGGTCTGCTCCTGCTGCGTCCCCACGACCAGGGCGGGCTGGATGCTCGCCACGTTGGCGAGGATGCTCTTCAGGCGCCCGATGTCGAGCGGCTTGGTCAGGTAGTCGCTGGCCCCCAGGCGCAGCGCCTGCACCGCGCTCTCCACGTCGGCGTGCCCGGTCATCAGCACCACCTCGGTGGAGGAGCCGATCTCCAGGTCCTTGAGCAGCTCGATGCCGCTGCCGTCCGGGAGATAGAGATCGATCAGGGCCACGTCGGGCGTCCGGTGACTGACCTGCGCTCTCGCGTCGCGCAGCGTGCAGGCCGTGTTCGTGGTGAACCCCTGGCCTTCAATGAGCTCAGCGAGCGCAGAGAGGAAGTTCGGATCGTCGTCGACCGCTAGAGCATGTGGCATTTCGTCTATCCCTTGTTCCCGGTAGCGGTCAATTCTATCTCATATGACTGGGGAACATCGCCGGGCCGCACTTCTCCCCCTTGCGAGGCCAGGATTCCGCGTGCCACGTGGAGCTGGGCGAGCGCTCCGGCGGGGGAGAAGCGGATGTCGAAACCCCCGCTCGCAGCGCTTCCGGAAGCCGCCGGGCCGGGCGGCGTCCCGGCGACCCGCATCCAGGCCCGGTCCCCGCGGCGCTCCAGGCGAAGCTCCAGCGTGCCCTCCTTCGGCACGTCCGCGAGGGCCGCGAGGCTCAGGTGCAGCAGGGTCTGGCGCAGGAGGTAGCGGTTCACCTCGACCGGCACCGGCGACTCGGGGAGCTGCAGCCGCACCTGCACCTGCTGCTTGCGCGCCGGGCCGGTGAGCAGCACGGACAGCTCCTCCATCAGCTCGCGCACGTCGAGGTTCTCGGTGCGGTCGCCGCGCGGGGAGATGTGGGCGATGAAGATCTCCATCTCCTTGTGCAGCCGGTTGAGCTCCTCCTTGAGCACGTTGACGTAGCGCAGCTGGCGCTCGCGCCCGCCCGGCTCGGCCCCCTTGCCGGAGGCGATCGTCTCCTTGAGGATCTCGATGTTGAAGACCATGGCGTTGATCGGCGCCCGCAGGTCGTGGGCGACCGCCGGGGTAATGTTGGTCAGGGAACGCATCAGCGCGCTCAGGCGGAGGTCCGACTCCAGGGCCTCCACGGTCCCGGCATCCTGGACCAGCAGCACGCCGCCGTCCCCGCGCAGATCGAAGTGCCGGCGGGCCGCTCCGTCCCCGGGGAGGTCGAGGACCGTCTGCTGATCCCCTCCGTCCCACAGCCCCTGGGCTTCCAGGCGGGGGCGGAGCTCGCTCCACGCGCGCTCCAGGTCGGCCCGGTCCGGACAGCCGAGCAGCTCCATCGCCCGCCGGTCGGCGGAGGCAATGCCGCCCGCCCTCAGGACGAGGACGCCGGGGGTCAGGGCCCCGGCAAGGCCGCCGGTCTCGGTCCGCCGTTCGGACCGGGGCTGGTTTTCAATCGCATTCATCTTGGGTTCTCCGCTCTCGACTTTATATGGCCTCGCTGGCGAGGAAGGACTCGGCCCACCAGAAGATATCGTGCCGGCGGACCTCTTCGCGCAGGCTCCGCATCCGCCGGACGCGTTCGGTCGCCGGCATCCGCAGCGCCTTGTGAAGGGTGCGGGCGGTGGCGGTGGCATCGTACGGATTGACCAGCAGCGCGCCCTGGCCGAGGTGGCCGAGCTGGGCGGCGGCGCCCGCGAACTCGGAGAGCACGAGCGCCCCCTGCTCGTCGACCCGCGCCGCGCAGTACTCCTTGGCCACCAGGTTCATCCCCTCCCGCAACGGCGTGATCAGGGCCACGTCCGCGGCGCGGTAATGGGCCAGCAGCTCGTCCAGAGCCAGGGCGCGCTGCTGGAAGTGGACGGGGATCCATCCCGGGCGGCTGAAGCGGCCGTTGATCTCGCCCACCTGGCGTGCGATCTCGCACCCGAGCTCCCGGTGGCGCGGCAGGTCCTCGCGGCTTGGCACCACCACCTGGATCAGCGACACCCTGGCGTGCAGCTCGGGACGGCGCGCGAGCAGCTCCGCGAACGCCTGGAGCTTCTCGGGGATCCCCTTGGAGCGGTCCAGGCGGTCGATCCCGAGGACGAGGCTGCGCCCGCCGTGCTGCTCGCGCAGGCGCGCCGCGGCCGTTCCGGTCTCGGGAGAGGCGGCCCGCCGCGCCACGTCGTCGAAGTCGACGCCGATCGGGAAGGCGCCCGCCCGGATGTCCTGGCGCCCGCCCAGGGCGTGCGCGCAGTCCAGGAAGTTCTGCAGGTCGCGCGGGGTCTGGAACCCGAGCTGGTCGTAGGCCAGGAGCCCCCGCAGCAGCCGCTCCCGCCAGGGGAGCTTGAGGAACAGGTCCGGTCCCGGGAAGGGGAGGTGGAGGAAGAAGGCGGTGCGGCAGGGGACGCGCAGGGTGCGCAGCTCGGCCGCCACGTTCATGAGCAGGTGGTTGTGCACCCAGAGGAGATCGGGCTCCCTCCCCGTGCGCGATCCTGCAGCCATCGCCCGGGCCGCGGCGCGGGCGAACTTCCGGTTCACCCGCCGGTAGGCCTGCCAGGCCGCGGGATCGAACCGGCACTCCAGGGGCTGGTCGTGGAACAGGGGCCAGATGATCCCGCCGCCGAAACCGTCGTAGGCGCCGCGCACGTCGCGGGCGCTCAGGGAGACGGGCCGCATCGACGAGCCTCCGGCCTGGATGGCGCCGGCCAGGACCTGCGGGTCCGGGGCCTCCTCCTCGGCCACTCCCGGCCAGCCGATCCAGACGCCGCGGTGCTCCCGCAGCACGGGATTGAGCGCCGCGGCCAGCCCGCCGTGTGCGCGGTCGCCCATCGGGAGCCGGTCGGACATGACCAGCACCCGGCGCTGTGCGAGACGTACCGGGGGCAGCTCGGGCACTCTCGATTCTGGAGAGCTGTGGATGGATGCCTTGTTCATGAGAACGGCTCTTCGAGCCTCTCCTCCATGTGCAGGGTGCATGCCACTCCCATGCCGCAGCCCCTGGGCACGCGGGATGCAAAGCGTTCGCAGCACAGGGGGACGAAAGCGCGCCTGTAGTTCTTACACCTGACCGACTTCACACAGGCAAGGATGACCATGCCAGCAGCAGCAGCCCTCGAAGAATCCGAAGCCATCGACAGTGGCCTCACCATTGCCGTCTACGTGGACCCGGAGGAGAGCGCCAAGGCCGCCGGCCTGCGCTACGTCTCGGACGACATGCCGGGCATCCGGCGCCGCAAGCGGGGCAAGGGGTTCGCCTTCCTCGACGCCAAGGGGAACAAGGTGAGCGACGCCCGCACGCTGGAGCGCATCCGCAAGCTGGCGATCCCGCCGGCCTGGACCGACGTCTGGATCTGCCCGGCCGCCAACGGCCACCTGCAGGCGACCGGCCGGGACGCCCGCGGCCGCAAGCAGTACCGGTATCACGCCGAGTGGAGGAGCGTCCGCGACGAGACCAAGTTCGGCCGGATGATCGCCTTCGGCGAGGCCCTGCCGAAGATCCGCGAGCGGGTGGAGGGGGATCTCTCCCTGCGCGGGTTGCAGCGCGAGAAGGTGGTGGCCACGGTCGTGAGCCTCCTGGAGTCCACCCTGATCCGCGTCGGCAACCGGGAGTACGCCCGCCACAACGGCTCGTTCGGCCTCACCACCCTGCGCGACGGCCACGTCGACATCGAGGGCTCCACGCTGCGCTTCGAGTTCCGCGGCAAGAGCGGCAAGGACCATTCGGTCGAGATCCAGGACCGGCGGGTGGCGCGCATCGTCAGGCAGTGCCGCGACCTGCCCGGCCAGACGCTCTTCCAATATCTCGACGAGGCCGGCGAGCGCCAGAAGATCACTTCCGAGGACGTCAACGCCTGGCTCAAGGAGACCACCGGCGAGGATTTCACGGCCAAGGACTTCCGCACCTGGGGGGGCACGGTGCTGGCCCTCTCCGCCCTGCTGGAGGTGGGGATGGTCGAGTCCGAGAAGGACGCCAGCAAGGCCGTCGTCGACACGGTCAAGCGGGTGGCCGAAGACCTCGGCAACCGCCCGGCCATCTGCCGCAAGTACTACATCCACCCCGTGGTGATCGAGACCTTCGTGGAGGGGAAGCTGGAGGAGGCCCTGGAAGAGGTCGTCGAGGATTCCCCCAAGGGAGACGAGGGAAACGGGCTGAGGAAGCTGGAGGCGCAGGTGCTAGGGCTGCTGCGGGGGAAGGGGAACGGAGGGGAGAAGGTCCACTGACCTTCTCCCCGGTCGGGTCTACCGCGCTGCCGCCGCCTTGCCGGTCAGGATGCTGTTCAGCCGCGTCTCGGGCGACTCCCAGTCGTCGCGGCTGATCCGGCCCACTTCCTTGCCGTCCACGAAGACGATCCCCAGGGGCACGCCGTCCACCCTGTACTTCTTGGCCTCGGGATCGTTCGCGAAGCGCGGCGGCAGGCCGTAGTACTCGAACTGGATGGGAGCGCCCTTGAGCTCCTGCTCGATCCGCATCAGGTAGGGCAGGTGCTCTTTGCAGTGCGGGCACCAGGAGCCGAAGAAGACCTTCACCTTGACCGGCTTGGACCTCTTCTTGAGCGCCGCCACGGTCTGGGCGTTCGGCTTGTAGCCGCGGGCGCTCACCATGTACTCGGGACTGTGGTTGTTGAGCGCCGCCGGCTTCTGGAAACCCAGGAGCGGCGGATTGGGGCCGAGGCTGCCCTTGCGGCCGTCGGACGTGAAGACCACCTTGTCCCCTTCGAGCTTGAACTGGCCCTGCGGCTTCAGGTCCGCGTCCGCGGCCAGGCCGACGGTGCCGTCCTTCTGCCGCACGACCTGCGCCGTGAGCACCGTCTCCACCGCCATGGTGCGCGGGGTGAGCAGCACCGCCGAGGGGAGCGCGGGGGAGAGGATCAGGTAGGCCGGCAGCGTGTCGTTCTTGTAGATCTCGTAGGCCGGCGCCGGCTTGCCGTTGACCATCAGCAGGTACTCGCCGGTACGGGCGAAGTCCTTGAGCACGCTGTCGACGACCTGTTGACTCAAGGCCGGGAGGGCCAGGGCGGGCACGGCCAGAACGAAAAGCAGGACGGGGAAGATTCGATGCTTCATCTCGAAGGCCTCTTTCAGGTTGTCAGCTCGCCGGGGGCAGCCCCGCGTAGGTCTCGGTCACCCGCCCGTCCTCGACCCGGAACGACCGGGGAAGGCGGCGGTAGAGGGGGCGCAGCAGCGGCTCCGGGGTCTCGACGACCTGGAACGCCGGTCCGAAGCGCCAGAAGAACGCCCGGTGCTGCTCGGAGGGGGAGGCGCTCAGCAACCAGACGTCCCCGCCCTCGTCCTTGATCTTGTTGAGCCCGGCGACCGCCTTGGCGAGCGCCGGGTCTTCGAGGTCCGCCATCACGACCAGGTGGCTGCCCTGCTTCAGCTCGGGTGCGACCGTGTCCAGGCAGACGGCGTCGTCCGTGGCTCCCGCGCAGATCTCCTCGACTTCCACGCCGGGGCTCAGGCGGGTCGCGAGATCGTCCAGGGGCAGCTCCGGCGCCTTCCAGGCGAACACCGCGACCGCGACCGAGGCCGCGGCGACCAGCGCTGTGCGAAGTCTGGGGAATCCGGAGGAACGGTCCCGGCCCACGAACGATAGGAAAAGGGGAGGGACGAGGAGGAGCAGGTCCTGCCAGAAGGCCTGGGCGGGCGTGCGCTGCACCAGGTTGCCGAAGCAGCCGCAGGACTCGGCCTCGCGCAGGCCGTTCGCGCTCATCCACCAGGCGCGGCCGGTGAGGAAGATGAAGAAGGCGACCAGCACGGCCGCCGGCACCAGCACCCAGAGCCTGCGGATGCCGAGCACCAGGGCCAGGCCGAGCCCGGCTTCCAGGATCAGGGCGGTCAGCGCCACGGCCTGGGCGGAGAGCAGGACGTCCAGGCCCTCGACCCGGATCTGCTCGGCGAAGGAGGCCGGATCGAGAGCCTTGGCCCAGACCGCGACCAGCAGCACGGCACCCAGGAAGATCCCGGCCGCCGTGCCCAGCCAGTACAGCCGGGGACGGACCGCCTTCGAGGGGGTCTCTCTGGAAATGCCTGCGCTGATCGAATCCGTCATGAAGTAGTCATCCTCGCCGTCATCCTAGCCGCCGCTGCAAACCGAGAACAAGGGCCCGCGTTGGAAAATTCACGCCTTGCGGCGCAGGCGCTCCCCGGTCTCCTGCGGCCACTTGAGGTGGCGGCGCAGCTCCTCGGCCGTGGGGCTTTCGACCTGGTCGAGGAACGGCTCCAGGGGACCGGAGTAGAGCACCTCGCCGCCGTGGACTCCGCCGCCGGGACCCATGTCGACGATCCAGTCGGCGCGCGAGATCAGGTCCGGGCTGTGCTCGACCACCACCACCCCGTCTCCTCGCTGCACCAGCCGCCGCAGCGTGTGGTAGAGCAGGTCGATGTCGGCCAGGTGGAGCCCGGTCGTCGGCTCATCGAAGAGGAAGAGGCGCTTGCCGTCTGCGGCCGGCCGGTCGAGGAAGCTGGCGAGCTTGAGACGCTGCGCCTCCCCTCCTGAAAGAGTCGAGGTCGACTGCCCCAGGCGCAGGTAGCCGAGGCCGACCTCGTTGAGCATGCGCAGGCGTTTGCAGAGCCGCTTCTGATCGGCGAAGAAGTCCAGAGCCGCTTCGACGGTCAGCTCCAGCGCCTCGGAGATGTTGCGGCCGCGGTAGCGCACGGCCAGCACCTCGGGACGGAAGCGGTGTCCCTGGCAGGTCTCGCAGGTCACGGTCACCGGCGCCATGAACTGCATGTCCACCTCGGTCACCCCTGTTCCCTCGCAGGTCGGGCAGCGCCCGCGCTCGACGTTGAACGAGAAATGGGCCGGCGTGATCCCCCGCACCCGGGCGTCCGAGGTGCCGGCGAAGAGCTTGCGGATCTCGTCGTAGGCCTTGATATAGGTGATCGGGTTGGAGCGCGTGGAGCGGCCGAGCGGACGCTGGTCCACCAGGGTCACGTCCTCCAGCGCTTCGAGGCCGAGCAGCGCGTCGACCTCGCCGGGGTCCACGTCCACCACGCCGCGCCCCCGCTGATAGGTGCCGTAGAGCACGTTCTCGATCAGGGTCGACTTGCCGGAGCCCGAGACGCCGGTCACCGCGACCATGGCGCCCAGGGGCAGGTCGACGTCGACTCCCTTGAGGTTGTGCGCGCGGGCGCCGCGGATCGAGACGCGCGGCAGGTTGGAGATCTCCTCGGCGAGGGTCTCCCAGCCCTGCTCGCGGCGGAAGCGGGCCACGTGCCGCCGCGCCGGGGTCGAGGGCCGCTCCCGCAGGTAGCGGCCGGTGAGGGATTCCTCGCACGCGAGGATCACGGAGAGCGGCCCCTCGGCCACCACCCGGCCGCCGTGCTCGCCGGCCGCGGGGCCCAGGTCGATCACGTGGTCGGCGCCCTTGATGAGCGTGCGGTCGTGCTCCACGACCAGGACGGTGTTGCCGCGCCGGGCGAGGTCGCGGAGCAGCTCGAGCAGCCGCTCGCTGTCCTGCGGGTGGAGCCCTATGGTCGGCTCGTCGAGCACGTAGAGGGTGCTGGTCAGGCCGGAGCCGAGGGCCGCCGCGAGGTGGATGCGCTGGGTCTCGCCCCCCGAGAGGGTGCGCGCCTGCCGGTCGAGCGTCAGGTAGTCGAGCCCCACCCGGTGGAGGACCTCGATGCGCTCGGCGATCTCGTCGAGCAGGTGGCCGGCCACGTCGCGCTGGCGCGGCGTCCATTGCCGCTCGCGCAGCCAGGAGCGCAGCTGCTCGATGCTCATGGCCATCAGGTCCGGGAGGTTCTTCCCCTCCAGGCGCACGGCCACGGCCTCGGGCCTCAGACGGGCACCGCCGCAGTCCGGGCAGGGGTTGTAGGAGCGGTAGCGGGCGAGCAGCACGCGCACGTGGACCTTGTAGGTGCGCGCCTCCAGCCACTCGAAGAACTCTTCCAGGTTGGTCTGCTTCCCCTGGCCCGACCACACCCACTCGCGGTCCTCCTCGGACAGCTCACCCCAGGGGCGGTCGAGCGCAATGCCGCGCTTGCGCGCCGCCTTGAGCAGCTCGCCGTAGAGCTCCTCGTAGGCCGGCGTGTTCCAGGGCGCGATCGGCCGCTCGGACAGGCTCCGCTTGGGATCGGGGATCACGCGCGCCCGGTCGACGCCGATCACCCGGCCGAAGCCCTGGCAGGTCGGGCAGGCGCCGAGCGGAGAGTTGAAGGAGAACAGCGCCGGGGTCGGCCGCCGCACCACCTCGCCGCAGACCGCGCAGGAGAGCTCCTTGCTGTAAAGCCGCACGCCGGCGCTCCCCCGGGCCTCGACCCTGCCCCCGCCGCCGTTGGCCATCTGGAAGCCCTGCTCGACCGTGTCGAGGATGCGCGCCATCGCATCCTGGCGGGCCGGAAAGCGTCCCAGGACGAGAGGCAGCGGATCGAGCTTCGCGGGCCAGCGCTCGCCCGGCTCCATGCGGACCACCTCGTCCCCTTCGAGCCGGCGCTGGAAGCCCTGCCGGATCAGCTCGCCGAGGGCGTCCTCAGCTCCCTTTCTGGGCCGAGGGATGCGGACCACGACGGTGAACGGGTCGCCCGCGGCCCCTTCGGCCAGCTCCCGCGCGGCCTCTTCGGGGGTGTAGGAGCGCACCGGGCCGTGGCCGTTGGGGCATCCGACCTCGCCCAGGTGGGTGAAGAGGAGGCGCAGGACGTCCATGGCCTCGGTGATGGTGCCGACGGTCGAGCGGGCATTGCGCACCGCGTTCTTGGCTTCGAGGGCCACGGCCGGAAGGATGTTGTCGATCGCATCGACCGGCGGGCGCTCCATCTGGTCGAGGAACTGCCGGGCGTAGGTGGACATGGACTCCACGAAGCGGCGCTGCCCCTCGGCGAAGATGGTGTCGAAGGCGAGCGAGGACTTGCCGGCGCCGGACGGGCCGGTGACCACGGTGACCGCCCGGTGGGGAACGTGGCAGTCGATCCCCTTGAGATTGTGCGTGCGCGCCCGCTTGACGAGGATGGAAGGCGTCTCGAACATCTGTGTATGGATACGGTTCCGTGCCGCGCCGGAACGGGCGAGCCGGAGCCCGCCATCATAACAGGATTGATCCCATCCTCCCTCTCCCCGACCCTCTCCCTCACCTGCGCGAGGGAGAGGGGGCTTATCCCTCCACCTTCCCCCGCACCGCCTCCAACCGCTGCCTGAGCTCCTGCGCGTTCGCCGGCCGCCGGTTCTTGTGGCGGTTGAGGGCCACGCGGAAGAACTCGGCAAGCTCGTCGCCGTGCTCGGGGGAGACCTGGGAGAGGTCGGGGACCAGGCCGTTGCGGATGCGCGTTGCGGTCTGGCGCGGATCGGCGCTGCTGAAGACCTTGCGGCCGATCAGGCACTCGTAGAGCACGATGGCGAGGCTCCAGAGGTCGAACAGCGCATCTGGCGTCTTTCCCTCGAGAGCTTCGGGGCAGAGATAGGAGAGGGTTCCCACCAGTGGCCGCGAGAGCGGCGTGATGCCGTCGATGTGCGTCCACAACGAGCTCGACGGGACGAGCGAAGGGTCGTCGGCGAGGCGCTCCATCTCCCCCTCCTCGCGCTCCCGCCGCAGGTCGTACATCAGCCTCGCGATGCCGAAATCCATCAGCTTGGGCGTGCCGTTGCGGGTGTAGCCGATGTTGCTCGGCTTGATGTCGCGGTGCAGGATGTCGGCGCTGTGGAGATGGCCGAGGGCGTCGGCCATGCGCAGGCCGAGCTCGACCGTCTCCAGGGTGGAGAGGCGGCCGCGGTCGAGCAGGCGGTGGGCGAGAGTGCCCCCTTCGAGCAGCTCCATGACCAGGATGGGCGTGCCCTGCCAGGTCTCCATGCCGTAGACCGGGGCGAGGTGCGTGTGCGAGACCGAGGCGGCGGTGCGCGCCTCGCGCCGCAGCCGCATGGCGTCCTCGGGCGACACCCGGCGCAGCGTCTTGACCGCCACCGGCCGTCCCAGCGAGAGGTCGGAGCCGCGGTAGACCACGCCCATGCCGCCGATGCCGATGCGCTTCTCGAAGCGGAATTTGCCGGGCAGCACGTACGGCACGTGGGAGGGCTCCAGCCGCTTGCTGCAGGCGCTGCACAGGACCGTGTACGAGGGGTAGAGCTTGCCGCAGTTGGCACATTCGCGGGCCAGCTCGGTGAGCGCGAGCGGCTCGCTCGCGGTCTCCTCCTCGTCGAGCTCGGCCAGCGCGCGCGGGCCGCGCGTCTTGGGGCGCTGGACCGGGGTGGCGCTCGAGCGCGTCGTCTGTTCCAGCTCGATCACCAGGGCGGCGTTGTTCGCGATGGCCCGCAGGAGCTCGCGGTCCTCCTTGAGGAAGGGCAGGCCGCTGCGCTTCTCGCCCAGGCCGAGCATGCCCAGCAACGAGCCGTCCCGCGCCAGGATGGGGACGATCAGCTTGAAGCCGCTGTCCACGAGCCAGTGGCGGTCGCGGTCGGGCAGCCGGGCCAGCGGGCCGCGCGGGTCGTCGAGATCGATGACGAGGGGCTCGCTGGCATCGGAGACCAGGATCGCGAGCGGCGAGGAGGAATCCAGGCGGCGGCTGCGCTGCTTCGGCTCGGCCAGGACGCCCGAGCGCGGGTCGAGGATCAGCAGGGAGACCACGTCCAGGTGGAGCGCCAGGTCCACCTGCTCGGCGATCAGCGTTGCCAGGGCGGCGGTCCCCGAGGTGCCGCGCACCTTCTCCAGGAGATGGATGAGGGTGCGGTGGGCATCGTACTGCTCGCGGAAGAAGCGCCGGTCGATCATCTCCAGCAGCGTCTTGCGGTAGTGCAGCGCGGCGGAGCCGATCAACAGCGCCGTGACGAGCAGCGGCAGCCGCGGGCCGGAGAAGATCTCGACGAGAGGCTCGCGGCGATAGAGGACGTACACGACCATGGCGGCGAGCGGCATGGCGGTCAGGACCATGATCGTGTAGCGGGTGAGGGCGTACTGCGCGGCGCGGCGGGCCAGCAGCCGTACGTCGAGGATCTCGTGGACCAGGACGGCGTAGGAGGTGAGGATCGGGAACATCATGAGGAAGCCGGCGTCGGCCAGGATGACGGCACGGCCGAGGGTCGGCCGCTTGTCCTTGAATTCCTGGTACGGTGGATAGAACAGGCCCACGAGGATCTCGACCAGAGCGGGAATCGCGGCCAGGGCGAGCGCCTGAAGAAAGAGGCGGACCCGGCGCAGTTCGGTCCCGTGAAGATGGCGGGACCGCCAGTACAGGAAGACGAATGCCGCCGCGGTGAGCGGCAGCACGATGCCGTAGTAGATCCCCTGGCCGCGCGTGGGGACGAGCTTCCTCAGCAGCTCGGAGTCCGTGACAAAAAAGAGCAGGTTGAGCACGAAGAGCACCAGTCCCGCTCCCAGGCTGGCGAGCACGGCCGTGCGGATCCGGCGCTGCGCCTGCTGGGAGACCAGCGGGTGTGGGAAGTCGCGGGCGAAGCACCAGAGGAAGAAGGCCATGAAGGCGTCCATCTCCAACGCGTCGAGGAATTCCATCAGGCCGGCGCCAGGGTAGTGGAGCTTCCAGAACGTGCGCATCGGCCGGTTGAGGAAGGCGGTGGCCGCCATGAGGAAGAAGCCGCCGAGGTGCTCGGCCCGGATGTCGCCGCGGTTGCCGAAGATCAGGAGGATGCCGGTGGCCAGGAACGGTACGGCAAAGATGGCGTGGAAGTACCAGAGGTAGACGGGGTCATCGATCCCGCCTTGGACCACGAGGAGAGCAAAGAGCCCCGCTCCCGCCTTGATCAAGGCGAGGAGCGGGAGCAGCCGTTTCCAGAGACCGCTGCTCAGCACGGCTTCGGCGAAGACGCGAAGGTTCAGGGGGAGGGGGGTAGTGGTAACTCCGGGCAAATGGGTGTATCCGACTCGGCCTGAACCTGTGCTGCCGACTCATAGACCATCATCACGGTGATCGTGGGGGAGCCCTGCAGGATGGCCTTCAGGGCCGCCAGGCTGCCGATCGCACGGATGCGGTCGAGCACCTGAAGCGCCCAGGTCCCCCAGTTCGTCACGACATCGGGCGTGATGGCATTGTAATACCAGCGGTGCAGCTCCAGGGCTGCTTCCTGTGAAACACGGATCGCGCCGGTTCCCTGGCCGAAGGCCACGTAGACCTGCGCCATGATTCCGTCTTGGGTGTAAGCCATTCGAGTCTCTCCTTTTCGAATAAAAAAGCATGAACGTACGCCGGTCTCTGGATCTGACAGCGTGCGCCTCTATCCGAAAACAAGAGAAACGGAACCAGAAGAAAGGTTAGGCCGGGAACGGGAGATAGTCAAGCGGAGGCTCAAATAGGGGCGGGGAGCAAGAAGAAGGACACCAAGGACACCAGGGACCCCAAGGACCATTCCGGAAGTCCTTGGGGTCCTTGACGTCCCTGGTGTCCTTGGTGTCCTTGGCCCGGCCTAGTACTTGATGGAGCAGCCGTAAGGCTTCGTGGCCGCCGGATCGGCCTTCTTGCCGGCCAGCTCCGCGATCAGGCCGCCGTCCACGAAGTTCGTCCGCTTGGCAGCGTCGGCACGGCCGGGAGGATCGTCGTCGATCGCGCCGTTGTAGGCGATCTTGCCCTGCTCGTCGACGATGTACATGTGGGGCGTGGTCTTGGCGTCGTAGGCCTTGCCCACCTTGCCGGTCTCGTCATAGAGCACCGCGTAGTTGACGCCGTTCTTCTGTGCCCAGGCCTTGTGCTCGGCCGGCTTGAGGAAGTTTCCATGGTCGGCGCTGGTGCTGTTGATCCCCAGCCAGACCACGCTTCCGTGCTTCTTGACCAGGTTGCTCATGGTCTTTTCCTTGGCATGACGGTCCGAGAACGGGCAGTTGGGATTGACCCACTCGAGGACCACGACCTTGCCCTTGTAGTCGGCCAGGGAGTGGACCTTGCCGTTCAGGTCCTTGAGCTGGAAGGCTGGAGCGGTCTCGCCCACGGCGCCGACGGCGAGGGCCGGGCCGGCGGTCAGGGCGAGCAGGAGCAGCATCGTAAGGGTGACTTTCTTCATCGTTAACCTCCTATGGGTTCAGGCTTGGGTTATCTCTCCAGGGATGCGGTTGCGCTCGGCGAGCCAGGGCGCGGCCAGGGCGCAGCCGAGCAGGGCGACGAGAAGGCCGATCCGCAGCGTTCTGCCGGATCGGCGGCGGAGCCAGGCGCAGAGGCCCATCGCCAGGAGGGCCAGCTCCACGGCCGCCAGCCCCTCGGGACGGACCTGGCGCGAGAGCAGGTAGAGCAGGCCCACCGTGGCCGCCGCGGCCAGAAAGCCCAGCAGCATTCTACCGTAGCCGTCGGACGCGGCCGGGGACAGCAGTCCCCAGAGGCCGAGGGCGAGCAGGGCCGAGGCGACCGCGAGCGCGGCTGTGAGCATCGGATTGTTGAAGGAGACCCGCGACGCTTCGATCTCCTTGCGGCCGATCTGCTGCCGGGATTCCAGGTTGAGCGGCTCTCCGTTGCGGACGAGGTGGGTGACCGTCCAGCCGACCGTGGTCGTGAACGGCACCTTGCCCTCTTCCCTGGGCTTCAAGGGGACGCGGTAGATGACGCCGTCGTCCGTGGCCTGGGAAACGGGTTTGCCGGTG
>DASUNJ010000011.1:0-2600 GCA_036277235.1 Thermoanaerobaculia bacterium
CCTGGTCTCGACCCGCCGCATTGCCATCGCTTTCCTCCTCGCTTCGGCGGTGGCGCTGCCGCTCGGGGTCCTGATGGGCTCGTTCGACGTGGTCAACCGCTTCTTCGAGCCCGTCGTGGCCCCCTTGCGCTACATGCCGATCTCGGCGTTCATCCCCCTGCTCATCCTCTGGTTCGGGATCTACGAGAAGCAGAAGATCGCCTTTCTGTTCCTGGGGGTGTTCGTCTACCTGCTGCCGGTCGTGGTCTCGGCCATCCGGCTGGTGCCGGAGGAGCTGATCCAGACCGCGCTCACCCTGGGCGCCTCGCGCTGGCAGGTGGTGCGCACGGTGCTCGTGCCGTCGGCGCTGCCCGAGATCTTCGACTCGTTCCGGGTGATGAACGCCATTTCCTGGACCTACGTCATCCTGGCCGAGGCGGTGAACCCGGAGCACGGGCTTGGCTACATGGTGGAGCTCGCGCGCACCCACCAGAAAGCCTCGTGGTCGTTCGCCGGCCTGCTGGTGATCGGCGGCATCGGGCTCCTCACCGATACCCTCATCCGCCTGGTCAGCGCGATCCTCTTCCGCTGGAGGGAGGCGACTTGAACGGCGAGGCCCCATCCGTCCCGGCCTCCTCGGGCGAGCCGGGGACCGTCGCCGTCACCCTGCCCACGAGAGACGACCAGGTCGGCACGTATCGCTACGAGCCGTGCGCGGGGACGGCCAAGCTGAGGGTGACGGACCTCCACGTTTCCTACATCGACCGCACCGGCCGGGCCACCGAAGCGGTGCGCGACGTTTCCTTCGACATCGCCGACAAGCCCGGGACGGGGGAGATCGTCGTCTTCCTCGGCCCCTCGGGCTGCGGCAAGTCGACGATCCTGAAGGCCATCGCCGGCCTGCTCGTCCCCAACCAGGGACAGATCCTCGTCGACGGCGAGCCGGTCGAGGACGTGGGCCGCGAGCGGGGCATGGTGTTCCAGGCCTACACCTCCTTCGGCTGGCTCACCGTGCGCGAAAACCTGGAATATGGCCTGCGCCTGCAGGGCGTGCCCAGGCAGGAGCGTCACGAGCGCTCGGAGAAGTACCTCCAGTCGGTGGGGCTGGCGGAATTCGCCGACCGCTATCCCAAGGACCTCTCCGGCGGCATGAAGCAGCGGGTGGCCATCGCCCGCACCTTGATCAACCGGCCCAAGATCGTGCTCATGGACGAGCCCTTCGGGGCGCTCGACCCGCAGACCCGCTGGGGGATGCAGAGCCTCCTCCTGGACGTCTCGCGCACGGAGGACAACACCATCCTCTTTGTGACCCACGACGTTTCCGAGGCGGTCTACCTGGGCGATACGATCTACGTCCTCTCTTCGCGGCCGGCGCGCGTTCTGCACAAGGTCGACGTCCCCTTCTTTGCCGTCCGCGACGTGGCGCTCAAGTCGGCGCCCGAGTTCCGGGCGGTCGAGAAGCAGCTCCTCGACCTGCTCTACTCCCCGGCGGACCCGAAAGGCAAGTAGACTCCCGAGCGAGATGGACGCGAAGACCCTCTGGAAGCGCAGCCTCAAGAAGGCGGTGACCTCGCCGGGCAACATGATCTCCGGCGCGGTGTGCCTGGCCGCTTCCGCGGCCCTCGCGAATCCGCTGCCGATGATCCTCTGGGGCTTGGGCTCGACCGGCTGGACGGTCTTCGCCTCGACGAGCAAGTCGCTCCACCAGCAGGTGCTGGACGAGGAGCGCAGGGAGCAGGAAGCCAAGGTCGAAGGGGAGCGCGAGATCCTGCGCCAGAAGATCGAGGCCCAGCTCCTGGAGCCGCCGGTCGTCCACTGGATCCGCCGCGGAAATCTGCCGGACTACATGCAGGTTTATCGCCGGCTGGTGGAAGTCCGCGACCGGGTGGCCAGGGTGCTTCGGGAACGGGGCGAGGACTCGGGCGGCATCCTCCAGCAGCTCAACTACATGCTGACCGCCTACCTGCACTTCGTGCGGGAAAGGGTGATGTATCTCCACATCCTGGCGAACATCCGGCCGGTGGCGGGCGGCATGGATGACTCGGGAGTCTCCTTTCCCGCGGCTGGCTCCGCCGGGACCGCGGGAAAAACTACGCCGCCCCCGCCGCCCGCCGGCTTCGCGCAGAACCGCTGGGAGCGGGTCACCAAGCCCAAGCAGCAGAAGGGCAAGGACGCTGACCCGACGCCGGCGGCCCCGCCGTCCGTGGACACGCGGCTGGAAGAGATCAACCGCAAGGTTGAGCGGCTGCGCGAGCTGGCGAAAAAGGAGCCGGCCACGGCACGCACGCGGGAGTGGCACATCGGCATCCTGGAGAAGCAGCGGGACCTGCTGGTGGAGTGCCAGAAGCGCGACCAGACCTGCGTCGCACAGCTCGGAGCCTTCCTGGACGTATTCGAAGTGATCCTCGCCCGCGTGACGGCGTCGCAGTTCAGCGCCACCGAGGTCGCCGGCTACATGAGCAGCGTGGTCGAGCAGATCGAAGAGACCGAACGCTTCGTCGCGTCCATGCAGCCGGCCATGAACGAGCTGCTGGGCGGCCTCAATCCTCCATGATCCGCTAAGCTCGAGATGAAGCTCACCCGGTTGGGGCAGCTCCTCATCATCGCGGCGCTGCTGGCCG
>DASUNJ010000012.1:0-5131 GCA_036277235.1 Thermoanaerobaculia bacterium
TGAAATGCACAAGGCCGACGGCTATGCTCGTGCCCTCCAAGATCATGGCAACGTGCGGAATGCATGCCCTTGTTGAGTGTCGGATGAGTGCCTACATATACGGTTTGGAGCACATCACGCGGGCCTCTCCGCCCCGCAGGGGCTTGGGCATCTAGCCAGCCGAAGGCCAGAGCGCCACGGCGTAGTGACTCTGCCCAATCGCCACGAGGGGCGACGGCAAGCAAGGTAACCCGCAATCCCGTAACATCAGGCCGCGAGATCTGGTAGCGCTGGAGACAACCGGTCCCTATGGCCGATTCCTTCACGAATTTCCTCTACCATCTCGGGCCTGCTTACGAGGGCATCCGGTCGCGTGCCGCTCGCTCACACTCCCGCTCCGGAGCAGCCTCAGGCACATCCTGTTCACTGGAAGACTTCAACAAGCGGGATCTCCAGCCCAGGCAGCAGTGACGTCGTCAGCCGGTCACCGGCCGCGGCCGTGAGCTCCGCCTCCTTCCGGAGGCGATCGCCCATCGACGGTAGACCCTCACTACGTTCCGGGACGGATCGACCGTCCAGTACTCCCGGACTTCCAGAAGCTCGTAACGCTCCAGCTTGAGCCCCTCGTCGATCCGGCGTGTCGAGTCGGAAAGGATCTCGACGACCAGATCGGGCGCCCCCTGGACGTTTTTCTCCGTCAGGACGGTCAGCCTCTCGTTGGAGATGAAGAGGAGGTCCGGCTGGACGATGTGGTGCCGGGAGAGCAGAACGTCCACGGGGGCCAGGAAGACTCGGCCGAGGCGGTTCTGCCGAAGGAAGTGCAACTCGCCGAGGATCGCTTGATGCCGCGGGTAGGGGGCAGCCGTCACGTAGTGCTCTCCATCCAGGATCTCGTGACGCTTCCCGTCGTCCGGGATGAGCACGTAGTCCTCGTAGGTGAGCTTGCGGTGGGCCGTGTCTCGAATCGCCATGACAGCTTTCCTTCAGTGCCCTCGAAGGCATCTTAGCACGCTCCCTTTTTCCCCTTGCAGGGTTTTCCAAGTACCTCTTTCGGCATCGCAAGGCTCCAAAACGCCTCTCCCATCTGGATAGGGCTCGCCCGGAGCTGGATGGGCGCCTTCCCCATCTGGATGGGCGCTTCCCCTTCGAGATGGGGATGACCGCCATCAAGAAGGGACAGTCTCCCGAAGAGATGGGAGACCCTTCCATCCCGCTGGGCACGCTCCCGATCAAGTCGGGGACAACTCCCATCCGGATGGCGACGGTCCCCATTTCTCTTCAGGAGTCCCTGACCAGATAGGGGAGCTCGCCATCCAGATGGCGGCCTTGCACATCGCGATGGCGATCTCCCCCATCTCGTTCCGGATGAGCCCCATCCCGTTCCGGCTCGCCCCCGAACGACTTCAGCCTTCACGGAGCGCTTCGGGGGTGAGCCCCGCGGCGGATTCGAGGTGTGCGATGGCGGGGAGGACCTCGTTGGTCAGGAGATAGTCGGTCGCCACAGCGACTTCGGACTCCATGGCAGGGATCTCCTCGGTCCGCTCGCGGGTTCCCGGCTCCCGGAGATGGCTCCGCAAGGTCCGGAGACTCCTCTCGATCCCTCCGCAACTTGAGGGCGAGATCGGCGAGGCCGTCCCGGCGAGCTGACTGATGTACGCTGTACACATGAAGCGCGTGACCGCTACCGAAGCCCGGAAGAACTGGTTCCGCCTGCTCGATGAAGTGGTTGAAGGAGAGGTCCTCATCGAGAGGGACGGAGCCCGGCTGGAGCCCTCCGCCGGGACTCCGCGGATCAGTGGGGATGGGAGTGGGACGGCTCGCCCGAGGGATTGCGGCCTCGGCAGTCCGAACCGAACTCTTGAAATCCCTTCTCGACACCCAAGGGTTTCATTCGCTCATCCTCGCCGATCCCGGCATCCACTGCTCAATCTGGTAATAGGCTCCCGAGACGGTCCGGGCAGTTCCCGGCTCCTGGTAGGACGCCGTGATCGAGCGGACCTGGCCCGGAGTGCGCTCCTGGATGAACAGCTCGCGGCTGCCTTCGGAGCTGGCCTGCGAGACCGCCACCTCCACGAAACCGTTCGGGACGAAGGAAGAGAACACGAGAGTGTCGCTCCCCCGCTCGCGGACGACCACGGCCCACCGGTGGCCATCCTCCCAGAGGGGACGGTCCCATTCGTTCACCACGACATCGGCGGCCAGCACCACCTGCTCTTCCGACCCATCTCCGTTGAGATCGGCCTGAAGCGCCCGCTGGTAGTTCCAGTTCAGGGCCTGCCGGGCTGAAATGTTCAAGGCAGCATTCACAGGAGGAGCGAGGAGCGGGTTGTCCGAAGGAGGCGGCGCCTCCTTGCAGGACAGGCAGGAGGTCATCAGGAGTGCCAGGAGAGCCGTCCTCCTCATGAAGCCTGCTCCGCGAGCGCCTCCTCCAGAACTCTGCGGAAACGCTTGGGATCGATGGCGGGAAAACGGTAGAGCTGCGGCTCAATTTGCTCGAAGCGCCGACGAAGCTCGTCACGGTCGATCAACCCGCGGCCGATCATCTCCCGCACATCCAGGCGATCGAGGGCGTGACCTCGCTGGATTTTCGAGAGCGCCTGAGCGTAGAAGTCGTAGTGGTAGAACGAAAGGCGACCCTGACGGCCAATGAAGGAGCTGCGCTCCTGCCAACCTGGCACCTCGGGGATGAACTGGTCGGGAGCTGCGAGCTCGACGTTGATCTCCAGCTTGTCTTTGATCCGGGGAAGAGCGCGGAAGAGCCGGTCGGCTTCCGGCTCCATCTTGATGTCCACGTCAATCGTGCTTGGACGCCAGCCCAGGAGCACTGCGGTCGCTCCACCTGTGAAGTAGAGGCGGCCCTCCTGGTCGGCCTCGCTCCCCAGCTCGCTCATGAAGCGGCGGATTCGTTCCTGGTCTACAGGCCGACGCATTCCGCCGCGTTCTCGAAGCTGACGAGCCTGCGCACCAGGGCGTTGTAGCGGCCATGGGCGGAGTCGGAGTCGGTCTCAGCCAGCCGCTCGTAGAGGCGCATCTCCGGAGAGGGGAACGTGTTCTCGGGCACCGGCAGCCCGATGCTCTTCAGGCGAGGTGCGCCGATGGACACCAGGAGGGCCGGAATCGTCTCCTCGCCCCGGGCGAGGTCCGCGAGTCCCTCCTGGACGAGGTCGCCGCCGGGGAAAGCAGTCAGGTCCATGAACTAAGTATATGGCTCTTGCCCGACTGAGGTCCGGACGGTGGGCAGCGACTTACGGACGGTCTGAACTGCCTTCCGAACGCTGCGAAGTGACTTCGGGACGCAGGAAAGTGACTTCCGGGGAGCCGGATCAGCTCGCTTGACGCATGAAGTGCCAGCGGAGGTCGCCTTCGATGGGGCGGAAGACCTCCGGATGGATCTTGGACTCGAAACGGCGCAGGAGAGAGGACAGGTGCTCGCCGCGGGCCGCCAGCTCCAGGGCTTCCGCCGCGTCGCTGCCGGCCTTGCTGATGTAGGTCTGCCAGACCGCCTCGCGAATCGAGACCGAACCCACCGAGACGTTCGGCAGTCTCGACACGCCCTTCTTGAGAAGGCTGAGCTTCTCCTTGAGGCTGCGCTCGTCGTCCATGGGCTCGCGCTGCCAGGGGGTGTACGGCTTGGGCACCAGCACGCTCACTCCCAGATGGACGTGCCCGATGATCCCCTTGGGCGCCAGCTCTTCCAGCATCACCGCCCGCGCCCGGGCTCCCAGGTCGACGATGCCCTGCACGTCCTCCATCGTCTCCCCGGGCATCCCCACGATGAAGTAGAGCTTGAGGTTGGTCATGCCGTGGCGGAAGATCAGCCGGATCTTCTGGAGCAGGAAGTCGTTGGTGATCGGCTTGCCCATCTTGACCCGCAGCTCGTCCGTGCCGGTCTCGGGAGCGAGGGTGATGCTCCGGTCGCCGGAAGCGTGGAGGGCGTCCAGCACCCCCTCCGTCACGGCAGGTATGCGAATCGATGAAACGGCAGTGCGAAAACCGAGGCCGTTCGCCTCGCGCAGGATCTTCTCGATGTCCGGATGGTCGCCCACCGCCGTGGCCACGAAGCCGAGCTGGTTCGTGATGGGACGCGCGCGCTCCAGCGAAGCCAGGATGTACTCGGTCGGGTGCCAGCGGAACTTGCCCATGCCGAAAGTGGCCCAGCAGTAGCGGCACTTTTCTGGACAGCCGCGGGACATCTCGATCAGGAACTTCTCCGAAAACTCCGTGCGCGGCGTGACAATCGCGGTCGTGGGCAGGAAGCCCGGCTGCTGCATCTGCGCCTCGGTCAGCTCCAGCTTGTTGAGCTTGGCCAGGCCGTCCGCGTCCTCTTCCGGATGCTCCGGATGATGAAAGGCGGGGACGTAGAAGCCCGCCTGCGCCGCCAGCCGCTCGATGACCGCCTCGCGGCCGTCCTCTTCTTCCAGGGTGGAGAGCAGCGGCGGCAGGCAGTTTTCGGCCGCGCCGATGGCGAAGACGTCCACGAACTCCGCCATGGGGAGCGGGTTGATCGAGGCGCAGGAGCCGCCCATGACGATGACCGGGTCCCACGGCCGGCGGTCGCTCCGGCGCAGAGGGATGCGCGCGCGGTCGAGCATCTGGAGGAGGTTGACGTAGTCCTGCTCGAAGGAGACCGAGAAGCAGATGCAGCCGAAGTCGTCGATCGTGCGCCGGCTCTCGACGGAGAGGGGCATGCCCTCGCCGTCGGTGAAGAAGCGCTCGCAGCTCCACTCCGGCCGGCGATGGACCAGCTCGTAGACGCGCTGGAACGCCAGGCTCGACATGGCCACGTGGTACGTGTTCGCGTAGGCGAGGGCCAGGCGGTAGGTCCCGTGAGGGGAGAAACGCTCCACCGGCCGCTCGTCGGCGGCGAAGGGGGACCAGTCGTGAGCCTGATGCTTCTTCATCGTAAAGATAACCGCCGCAGAGTCCCCTGCATTCCTGTCACGCCGCGACCAGCCGCCAGGCGAGCTTGAGGGCGCCGTCGATCCCGAGGCGTCGGGGCGGGAGCGTGCGGCCATGGATGCCGAGGAGGCGGGAGAAGAGCGCCGGCTCGGCCGCCAGGGCGCGGAGCGCGCGGCGGCGGAGGCCGGGGCGCCGCTCCATACCGAGCACCAGGGAGGTCATGAAGTCGGGCAGGCGGGCGATCCGGCGGTGG
>DASUNJ010000013.1:0-4864 GCA_036277235.1 Thermoanaerobaculia bacterium
CATGAAATAGCCCGGCACGTAAGTGCCGGGCGGGCGGGCGGGTATCAGGAGGAAGGATTCCCAGCCCCGGAGGGGCGGCATTCTGACCCTCAACCTTAGCTGCCGCGCATGCCGTCCCTACGGGACTGGACAGGTTGTTGCGTTTACATTGACCCGGCACTGACGTGCCGGGCTATTTCATATCGCCCCTGGCGGGGCTGGACTTCGTGCTCC
This sequence comes from Thermoanaerobaculia bacterium, assembly GCA_036277235.1. Lineage (GTDB taxonomy): Bacteria > Acidobacteriota > Thermoanaerobaculia > Multivoradales > UBA5704 > DATMER01. The sequence goes on from DASUNJ010000013.1 coordinate 214, forward strand.
CCGGCAACTCTCCGGGATAAACTCGGCTCCACCCCATGAAACCCCTCTTCCACCCGCGGCTGGTCAACGACCCCTTCGGGGATCCGGCGCTGTACATCGATTTCCTCTTCGAGCGGCGGGCGCTGCTCTTCGACCTGGGTGACCTCTCCCCTCTCTCCGCTCGCCAGCTCCTCAAGGTGGACCATGCCTTCGTCTCGCACACCCACATGGACCACTTCGTAGGGTTCGACGCCCTGCTGCGCATCCTCCTGGGACGGGAGAAGACGCTCAACCTGTTCGGCCCGCCGGGGTTCCTCGACCAGGTCGAGCACCGGCTCGCCTCCTACACGTGGAACCTGGTAGCCAATTACGAGAGCGACTTCGTGATCCGCGCCACCGAGGCGCATCCGGACGGACGCCGCGTGAGCGCCGAGCTCCGCACGCGCACCGGCTTCCGGCGCGAGGACCTCCCCTCCCGCGCGCTCGCCGACGGCCTGCTCGTCGAGGAGGAGACCTTCCAGGTGCGGACGGCCTTTCTCGACCACGGCATCCCCTGCATGGCCTTCGCGCTGGAGGAGAAGCTCCACGTGAACATCTGGAAGAGCGGACTGGAGGAGTTGGGGCTCCCCACCGGGCCGTGGCTGCGCGAGGTCAAGTACGCCGCCCTGCGCGGCGAGCCGGACGCGACCCTGTTCCGCTCCGGAGACCGCGAGGTCACCCTGGGAGAGCTGAAGGAAAAGGTGCTACGGGTCGTGCCCGGACAAAAGGTGGCCTACGTGACCGACGTCGGCTGGTCGGATGACAATGCGGCGGCGATCGTCGATCTCGCCCAGGGGGCGGACGTGCTATTCATCGAGTCGGCCTTCGTCCACGAGGAGGAGCGCCGGGCCGCGGAGAAGCGTCACCTCACCTCTCGACAGGCCGGGCTCCTGGCCCGCGAGGCCGGAGCCAAGAGGCTGGTGCCGTTCCATTTCTCGCCCAAGCATCAGGATGACGAGGAACGCCTTATCCGCGAGGCCCTCGAAGCTTTCGAGGATGGATAGCTACCAGCTCCCAGAAGACCCGCCGCCCCCGAAGCTGCCGCCGCCGCCCGAGAAGCCTCCTCCTCCCCCGCCGCCCCAGCCTCCTCCACCGCCCCACCCGCCGCCACCGATGATGAAGGGACCGCCCCATCCGCCGCGCCGCCCGCTGGTCGGGAGGCCGCTGCCGAATTTCTTGCCGAATATGGCTTTGAGGATCGGGAAGAGCACGGCCCATGCGATCAGCGCCCCGATGCCCAGCCCAGGAAAGAGCATGTTGGGGAACGTCGCGTAGAAGGGCATCAGGAAGACGTACATGAACCAGCTCTGGCAGCCCTGCGAGAAGACCGCCATGAGCGAGAAGATGCCGATCACGAAGAAGAAGATCAGGCCGAAGAGCGCCTTCTCCCCGGTCGCCATCTCCGGGGCGGCGTCGGCGCCCGGCGCGGGGGTGACCTCCTGCCCGCCGATCGCGGCGATGATCCCGTCGACCCCCTTCTCGACCCCGGCGCCGAAGTCCCCGCTCCGGAAGTAGGGAGTGACGACATTGTCGAGGACGCGGCCGGTCTCGAAATCCGTCAACAGGGGCTCCAGGCCGTAGCCGACCTCGATCCGCATCTTGCGGTCCTGCTCGGAGATGAGGAACAGGGCGCCGTTGTCCTTGCCTTTCTGCCCGAGCTTCCAGGTCTCGGCTACGCGCAGGGTGTAATCCTCCAGCGCCTCATCTTCGAGACTCTCGACGGTGAGCACCGCGATCTGGTTGCCGGTCTGCTGCTCGTAAGCGGCGAGCCTCTGCTCGATGCGCTGCTGCACGTCGTCGGGGACCAGGTCCGCGTTGTCCACGATCCGGCCGGAAAGGTAGGGCACCTCCAGGGCAGCGAGGGGCGCAGTCATCAGAGCCAGCAGGAAGAGGAGGACTGCGAGCCGGCGCATCAGCGGTCGCCCCGCCGCAGCTCGTTCGAAAGCTCGTCGAAGTCGTCCGGCTGGATTGCCACCCCGTGCCGCTCCAACAACTCGCCGCACTGCCGGATGCCGGACACGAGGGCCTCTCCGGGTTTGCCCGCGCGGATGCCGGCGACGACGGTCCGGACGATGCCGTCCCACTGTCCCTGCTCGACTTGACGGTTGATGCCGGAGTCGCCGATCACGACCACCCGGTGCTCGAACACAGAGAGGAAGAGGAGGATGCCGGTGCGGTCGCGGGTGTGGAAGACCTCCTCCTCCAGGAAGGCCATCTCGGCGCGCTGCCGCGTCCTCAGATCCAGCAGGCCGTCCCCGGCCATCCAGCGCTTGACCGCGGGGACGTAGGCGGCGAGGAGGAAGCCCACGGCGCCCCCGGCCGCGGCGGGCAGCGCGATCCAGAGAGGGATCAGTCCTCCCCAGAAGGTACCGAGAAAGTAGATCGCCTCGGCGAGGAGGGCGCCGGCGAACGCGCCCAGGGCTGTGCCCTTCCAGAGCGCACTGGGATATTCGTCGCTCTCCTCGACGAAGTACGGCACGATCTCGCCCGAGGTCTTCTGCTCGGCTTCGGCGACGGCGGCGCGGATGGCTTCGAGGTCAACGGTATTCATGGTCCCCCCTCCCAACCTGGGTCAATCAAGCGAGATCGGTGCCGAGCGCTCCCGCTTGCGCTGCCCCCGGCGCTTCTTCGTATCCACCCGGCGGCGCTTGGCCGCCTTGGACACCCGGGTGGGCTTGCGCGGGATCTCCTCGCGGAGCGCCTCGGCCACCAGCTCCACCAGGCGGGCCGCCGCGGCCTCCCGGTTCTCCCCCTGGGTGCGGTGCTTCTGGGAGGTGACATGCAGCACGCCCTCCCGGGTGATCCGGGTAGCCAGCCGTTCCATCAGGCGCTGCCGCTGCTCCTCCGTCAGGCTCGGGGAGCCTGCCACGCTGAACCGGGCCGTCACACGGGTCTCCACCTTGTTGACGTTCTGACCACCGGGCCCGCTGCTGCGGGAGGTCGTGAAGGAGAGCTCCTCGTCCGGGATCATGGACTGAGTGTAGTGCAGTATCAGGTCCATCATCAGGCCCGTCATCGCTCCCAGCGGCGGAATTGGACTCCGAACTCCTTTCGTTTGGGGAGCGGCTGGCGCAGGATGAATACGATCGGATCGGTGGGATTTGCCACCTGGAAGCGGCGGGAGACGATGCGCCGGCGGCCGCGCAGAGGTCCTCCGTTGTCCCATTCGACCGGCTGTCCGTGGACCTGGATCTGACGCAAGCTGTTGTTCAGCCGCCATCGGGTCGGCAGGATGATCTCCAGGGAGAGCACCTCGCCGGGCCGCACCTGATCCGGAAGCCGCGCCTCGAGACGCCCGCGCCGGGCGTCCACCGGCACGACCGGGAGAGGGACGGGCTCGCCGACCTGGTGCCAGGGGTGGACGACCAAGAGCAGCTCGGCGCCGCGCGCATGGAACGGAGCCGGCGTGAAGCGCAAGGTCTCCCTTCCTGCCGCGGACACCTTCCGGTAGAAGTCCGCTCCCTCCCCGTCCAGCCGCCGGGCTTCGAAGAGGACGGCGTCCGCCTGATCGATCCGCGCGAGCGGCAGCTCGTCGAGGCGCCCGGTCCTCAGGAGGAACACTCCCGACCGCCCGAGAGGCAGCTCCTCCTGGCTGTCGCCGTGCTCGTAGATGATGGTCCGGCCCTGCAGCGCCGGGCCCGTCCTCAGATGTCGCCTGGCCAGCTCGTGCGTGCTCGGCACAACGTTGCGGTAGGTATAGCCGTTCACCGGGTTGATGAGCAGGATCGCCGCGACGGTCAGGACCGCGCCCACGACGGCGGGGCGCCGCACCCAGGAGAGCCGCGCCGCGAGCCACTGCCACAGGTTGTAGAAGAGCCAGGCGGCCGCGAGAGCGGTGAACGGCGTCAGCGGCAGCCAGTTGTGCTTGCTCGGATTGAGCGTGGCCATGCTGTAGGACAGCGCGTAGCCGAACACGTAGATCGCCATCATCACCGGCCCGAGCCGCTCCTGCAGAGAACCGTAGCCCTCCCGCTTCCTCGCCGCCCGGACCAGGAGCAGAACGACCGCCAGCAGGCCCGCGGCCGCGATCACCGGTCCATGAAAGCTCCAGGAAAACAGCGACTGCAGGCCGTGCAAGAGGACGTAGAGGTGAGAGCCGCCCAGCCGCTCCCCTTTCTGCTCGTAGTCGCGCATGGTGCGGCTGAGGTCCTTCTCGTAGATGCTCCAGTCGATCAGCACGAAAGGCGTGCTCAGCAGGAACACGGCGAGCGAGGCCGCGCCGGCGAGCACGAGCCTCCCCCAGGCACGCCGGTCGCGCCAGCCGCCGCCGGAGAGCGCCGCGAACATCAGCGGGAACGCGATCGGCCCGGCGTTGAACTTGGAGGCCAGCGCCAGACCGATGGCGCCCCCCGCGGCCAGGTAGCGCTTCCAGGTCGGACGGGCAGCCGCGGCCAGGCTCCGGTCGAAGGCGAAAAGGGAGGCCGCGAGAAGCTGGATGTCCGGCTTGTAGATCGCGGACTGGCGCAGGTGCCAGGGGACCACGGCCAGCAGGAACGCCGCCAGAAGGCCGACGCGGGCCGAGAAGACCTGGCGGCCGATGCGGTAGGTCAGATAGATCGAGAGGGCGCCGAACACCGCCTGCAGGAACCGGCAGATCAGGTACCCCGTGGGCGTCATCCTGTGAGCCTCGTAC
>DASUNJ010000014.1:0-8957 GCA_036277235.1 Thermoanaerobaculia bacterium
GAGGTCCTCGGTCTGACCGTCCAGGTCGAGCGCGACCGCCTCGTCCTCACCCATGTTCTTGTTGTCGTCTGCCATCGCCCTCTCCTGCTGTTCTCTTGATTATCGTGAGTTGATCACCGTGTTTCGGGGCCGGAAAAGCTCTCGGCGAGCGCCCGGCTCAGGGTCTCTCCCAGGAAATTCACCAGCGGGATGATCTTCTGGTACTCCATGCGCGAGGGCCCGAAGATCCCCAGGGTGCCGAGGGTGCGGTCGCCCACGCCGTAGGTCTTGGCGACCAGGCTGAAGCCCAGCTCGGACGTGAGGTCGCTGTCCTCCCCGATGATGACACGGACGCCGCCGCCGAGGAGGCACTGGTTCAGCAGGCTGACCAGCCGCGCCTTGTCGTGGAAGGTCTCGAACATGCGGCGCACGCGGTGGAGGTCGGACAGCTCCGGCTGCGTCAGCAGGGAAGTGGTGCCCTCGACCACCACGTCCGGCCCCTGGTCGACGTCGAGCCCGCGGCGCGCCAGCTCCAGGGTGGTGGCGAGCCAGCGGTCCATCTGGGCGCGCTCCTCGGCCATGCGGCGCAGCAGGCGCTCGCGGATCTGGCGCAGCGTCTGGCCCGCGAAGCTCTCGGTCAAGTAGTTGGAGATCCGCACCAGCTCCTCGCGCGGCACGGTCTCCTCGGTCTCGATGACCTTGTTCTCGACGAACCCGGTCGTGGAGACCACGACGCACAGCACCCGGTTGCCCGACAGGGGCACGAAATCGACCGCCTTGAGGACCGTGTCGCCCCAGGTGGGGGTGAGCACGATCCCGACCTGGTTGGAAAGCTCCGACAGCAGGTGGGAGGTCACCTCCACGAGCTGGTCGGCGTCGGACGGCCCGCTCTTCAGGTTCTCCTCGATGTAGCGCCGCTCCTTGAGGGAGACGGCGCGCGTCTCCATCATGGTCTCGATGAAGAGGTGGTACGCGGCCCGGGTGGGCACGCGGCCCGCCGAGGTGTGCGGCTGGGCAAGGAACCCCCACTCCTCCAGGTCGGCCATGACGTTGCGGATGCTGGCGGCGGACAGCCCGAGCTTCCCGTGCTTCGCAACCGACCGGGAGCTCACCGGCTCCGCGGTCAGGATGTACGTCAGGATGACGTCCTTGAGGATCTCGCTGTCGCGCGGCGTCAGGATCGCGGGGTTCTTCGGTTCCATGCTCTTTCCAGACATTAGCACTCTCGGGTTGAGAGTGCTAAGAGAATAGCCGGAGGGGCATGGTTTGTCAAGGCGCTGATGGGGTAAGTGTCTGTGTTATATATAGATACCGTGAAACTGACCTTCTCCGTGGCCGGGCCGGGCCGGGTGGGGACCAGCCTGACCGCCTGGCTGGAGTCCTTGGGTGCTCGCCGGATCGGCATGGCCGGGCGCCAGGGGCTGGCCGATCTCTCCTCCGGAGGGCAGGACCTGCTGCTGGTCGCGGTTTCAGACCCTGCCCTGCCGGAAGTCGCCGCGGTGCTGGCCCGCCGGCCGCAGGCGGCGGTGGCCCTCCACACCTCGGGATGCCTGGACGCCTCCGTGCTCGCCCCCCTGCGGGAGGCGGGCTCGGCCGTGGGCTCCCTGCACCCTCTGAAGGCCTTTCCCCGTCCGCTGCCGGAGCCGGCCGAGGCGAAGGGGGTCTTCTTTGCGGTGGACGGCGACCCGGCGGCCCGCGAGCTGGCCCATCGGCTGGCGGCGGCCTGGGGGGGCATTTCGGCCGAAGTGGCGTCCGAATCGCGCGCCCTCTACCACTTCGCCGCGACGCTGGCCGCCGGCGGGGCGATCACCCTGCTCGCCCTGGCCGAAGACCTGGCGCGGCGGCTCGGGCTGCCCGAGGCGGCGGTCCGCGGCTACCTGGAGCTCTGCCGGGGAGCCGTGGCCCGGGCGATCGAAACCGGGGACCCCGCCGCCGTGCTGACCGGGCCGGTCGCCCGCGGAGACCGCGAGACCGTGACCCGGCACCTGGAAGCCCTCCGAACCCTGGCTCCGGACAAGCTCCCCCTGGTCGTCCACCTCGCCCGCGAGACCCTGCGCCAGAAGGAGAGGCTCGGGGAGCTCACCCGAGAGCAGCGGGAGCTCCTGGCTGCCCTCGTTGCTTCGGGGTAGACCGGGTGCTATGCTCACCTCCCCGTCTCCGGCCGGCTAAGACATGGTTTTCTTCAACTACAGCACAATGCAGATGGCCGCGAAGGTCGTGTACTACGGCCCCGGCCTGTGCGGCAAGACCACCAACCTCCATTTCATCTACGGACACACCACGTCCGACTCGCGCGGCGAGATGGTCTCCCTGGAGACCGAGACCGACCGCACCCTGTTCTTCGACCTGCTCCCCATCGACGTCGGCTCCATCGCCGGCTTCAACACCCGGATCCAGCTCTACACGGTCCCGGGGCAGGTCTTCTACAACACCACCCGCAAGCTCGTGCTCAAGGGAGTGGACGGCATCGTCTTCGTCGCCGACTCCCAGCGCCCGATGCTGCAGGCCAACGCCGAGGCCTTCCGCAACCTGGAGGAGAACCTCACCGAGATGGGGCTGTCGGCCGATACGCTCCCCCTCGTCCTCCAATACAACAAGCGCGACCTCCCGGACATCCTCTCGGTCGAGGAGCTGAACGAGGCCCTGAACCGCGGCAACTGGCCTCACGTCGAGGCTTGCGCGGTCTCCGGCGTGGGCGTCTTCGAGACGCTCAAGGAGATCTCCAGGGTCACGCTGCTCTCGCTCAAGAAGCGGCTCTCCCGGCCCGAGGCGCAGGCCGCGCCTCCCAGGCCGCCGGCGCCGCCTCGGCCCCCGGTCCAGGTCACGGCGCCGGTTTCGCCCGCTTCGGTCGCGCCTCCGCCTCCGCCAGGACCTCCGGCCCTGCCCCGGCCGGTTTCGGCCGCGCACCCGGTGGTCCCCGCTCCGGCCGCTCCGCCCCGGCTGACCACGCCGGCTGCGCCACCTCCGCCTCCCATTCCGCCGAAAACAGCGGCTGCGAGGAAGGGCTCCCTGGACGTGCTCGGCGAGCTCGAAAAGCTGCGCCAGCAGACCAAGGCGCCGGCCTCAGCGGCAGCTTCGGCCGCCGCCCTTGCCGCGGGCAAGGCGGCGGGCACCAACGGCCGGCACGAGCTCTCGCGAAACGTCGAAATGAGCCTCAAGCGCTCCGACCTCCAACGCGCGAAGCGCGTCCTGATCAGCTTCCAGGTCGAGGACGATCAGAACCAGGTCATGGACTCGGTCCGCGACCTGCCGGTGGAGATCACGGACGCGGCCAGCCTCGAGAAGCTCCTGCTCCGCTTCAACATCGCGTTGAACTCCAAGGAGTAGCCGGGCCCGCGATGAGGTGCCCCTTCTGCTCCGAGAACCGGGACCGGGTCGTCGACTCGCGCGAGAGCCGCGACGGCGTGACCATCCGCCGCCGGCGCGAGTGCCTGAGCTGCGGCCGCCGCTTCACGTCCTACGAGCAGATCGAGGACATCCCCTACATGGTCATCAAGCACGACGGCACCCGCGAGGAGTTCAGCCGCAAGAAGCTGCTCGGCGGATTGCTCAAGGCGTGCGAAAAGCGGGCGATCCCCATGCGCAAGCTGGAAGGCATCGTGGACGAGGCCGAGAGCATGCTCCACGACCGCGAGGACCGCGAGATCTCCACGCAGGAGATCGGCGCCTTCATCATGGAAAAGCTGCGCGAGCTCGACCAGGTCGCCTACGTGCGCTTCGCCTCCGTCTACCGCCGCTTCGAAGACGTCGACGCGTTCATGGACGTGCTCACATCTCTGATCCAGCCCACGCATCCCCCAAACAACCCGAAAAAATCAGAGGCTTGACCCATGGGTGGAAGGTATGCCTCCCTGTTCTTTCTCTCGCGTTTCCAGGCCGAGGTCGACCGCCTCTTCCAGGAGGCCGTCAAGCTCAGCGAAGGCAGTCTCCCGGCCGGCGGCGAATGGCAACCGTCCATCGACGTGGTCGAAGACCCGACCTCGGTGATGATCCTCGCCGAGCTGCCCGGCCTCTCCGCGTCCGACCTCCAGGTGACCGTGCGCGGAACTCTCGTGACCCTCTCCGGCACCAAGTCGACCCCGCGCCCGGGCGCCCAGCGCATCAAGTTTCACTGCATGGAACGGGGCCACGGCCGCTTCTTCCGTGAAATCCATCTGTTCTCTCCGGTCAATACACATCAGGGGACCGCGCACCTCGCCGACGGCCTCCTGACGATCGAATTTCCGAAGATCCAGGACAAGCGCCAAGAGGCTCGCGTATTGCATATCCAGGAGGTCGAGGGACCCAACGAGGGATCCGTGGAATGAACAAACCGCCGACCGATCCGCCGGAAGACGCGATCAAGATTCCCGACGTCCTGCCGGTTCTGCCGCTCAAGGACACGGTGGTCTTTCCATACATCATCCTCCCCCTGTCCGTGGGGCGGGACAAGAGCGTCCTGGCCGTGGACCGCGCGCTGGCCGAGAGCCGCGTCATCATGCTCGTGGCCCAGCGCGACAGCGCCACTGACAACCCCGGCGAAGGGGATCTGTACGACATGGGCACCGCCGCGGTCATCATGCGGATGCTCAAGCTGCCCGACGGCCGCATCCGCATCCTGGTCCAGGGACTCTCGCGCGCCCGCATTCACCACATCAGCCAGGTGGACCCGTACCTGCAAGCCAAGATCGAGCGCATCGAGGAGCCCCGCCCGCCCGCCGGACTGGAAACCGAGGCGCTCATCCGCAGCGTCAAGGAGAGCCTCGACCGCGCCGTCACCCTCGGCAAGGGCATCTCCCCCGAGGTCATGGTCATCACCGCCAACCTGGAAGACCCGGGCCGCCTCGCCGACCTCGCGGCCAGCAACCTTGACCTGAAGATCGCCGAGGCCCAGGCCGTCCTGGAGATGATCGATCCCATGGAACGCCTGCGCCGCGTGAGCGAGTTGATCGCCCGCGAGATCCAGGTGCTCACCATGCAGCAGGAGATCTCGTCCCAGGCGCGCGGCGAGATCGACCGCAGCCAGCGCGAGTACTTCCTGCGCCAGCAGCTCAAGGCGATCCAGCAGGAGCTCGGCGAAGGCGAGGAGCTCACCGAGGAGATCGAGAACTACCGCCGCCTCGCCGAGGAGCGCAAGATCTCGGACGACGCGCGCGAGGAATTGGAACGCCAGATCCGGCGCCTGGAGCGCAGCCATCCGGAGAGCGCCGAGACGCAGATCATCCGCAGCTATCTCGACTGGCTGACCGCGCTGCCCTGGGAAACCCTTTCCGAGGACGACCTGGACCTCGACCACGCGCAGCAGATCCTGGACGAGGATCATTACGATCTGGAAAAGATCAAGGAGCGCATCCTCGAATATCTCGCCGTGCGCAAGCTCAAGTCCGACACGCGCGGCCCCATCATCTGCTTCGTAGGCCCGCCCGGCGTGGGCAAGACGTCGCTCGGAAAATCGATCGCCCGCGCCATGGGCCGCAAATTCGTGCGCATCGCGCTCGGCGGCGTGCGCGACGAGGCCGAGATCCGCGGCCACCGCCGCACCTATGTCGGAGCGCTGCCCGGCCGCATCCTCCAGGGCATCCGCCAAGCCGGCACGAGCAATCCGGTTTTCGTGCTCGACGAGATCGACAAGATCGGCGCCGACTACCGGGGCGATCCTTCCTCCGCGCTGCTCGAGGTGCTCGATCCGGAGCAGAACTTCAGCTTCGTCGATCACTACCTTGCTCTACCCTACGACCTCTCGCGGGTGATGTTCATCGCCACCGCGAACATGCTCGACACGATCCAGCCCGCGTTCCTCGACCGCATGGAAGTGATCCGCCTGAGCGGCTACACCGAGGAAGAGAAGCTGCGCATCGCGCGCCTCCACCTGATCCCCAAGCAGATGAAGGAGAACGGCCTCGCCGAGGGACAGATCACGTTCACCGACGAGGGGCTGCACCAGATCATCTCCGGCTACACGAGAGAGGCGGGGCTGCGCAACCTGGAGCGCGAGCTCGCCGCGGTCTGCCGCAAGGTCGCGGTGCGGGTCGCCCGCGGCGAGACGGCGAGCGTGGTGATCGATGGCGACAAGGTGGAAGAGCTCCTCGGACCCCGCAAGCACTTCGCCGAAGAGCTGCTGGAGCGCGACCGCATCGGCGTGGCGACCGGCCTCGCCTGGACCGCGGTGGGCGGCGACCTGCTCTTCATCGAGGTCGTGTCGGTGCCGGGCAAGGGGCAGCTTCTGCTCACCGGCCAGCTCGGCGACGTGATGAAGGAGTCCGCGCAGGCGGCGCTCTCCTATGCCCGCACCTTTGCGGGCCAGCACGGTCTGCCTGAAGATTTCTTTGCTAAGCACGACGTCCACGTACACGTGCCGGCGGGATCGATCCCGAAGGACGGCCCGTCCGCGGGCATCACCATGGGCACCGCGATCATCTCGGTTCTGACGCAGAAGGCGGTCAACCGGCGCGTGGCCATGACCGGCGAGATCACGCTGCGCGGCGACGTGCTGCCGATCGGCGGCCTGAAGGAAAAGACGCTCGCGGCCAAGATCGCCGGCATCCACACCATGATCGTTCCCAAGCTCAACCGGCGCGACCTCGTCGAGATCCCCGACACGATCAAGAAAGACCTCGTCTTCCACTTCGTCGAGCACATGGACGAGGTGCTGAAGCTCGCGCTCATCGACGAGACGGCTCCGGCGCCAGCTCCGGAAGCGGTTCCGCAGACCGCCAACGTGTGAGTGAAGACGATCTGCTGCGCCGGCTGCGCTCGCGGCTCGGCCCCTCTTCCCTGATCGGAGACGACGCCGCGATCCTCTCCCTGAGGGGTGAGATCGCAGTGACCGTCGACAGCCAGATCTCGGGAGTCCACTTCGTCCCCGGCCTCGACCCCGCGCACGTGGCGCGCCGGCTGCTGGCGGTCAACCTTTCCGATCTGGCGGCCATGGGAGCCCAGCCGCGCCATGGATTCCTCGCGCTCTCGGCTCCGCCGGATTTCGATCACGACCGCTTCTTCCGCGCGTTCACCGAGGCCTGCAGCCTCTGGAACGTGACGCTCGCGGGCGGCGATCTCGCGCGTTGCGATCAGGTCGTGGCCACGCTCACCCTGATCGGAACGAAACCGGAAGGAGGGCGCTGGCTCCGCCGCAGCGGTGCGAAACCGGGGCACGACCTCTGGCTGGGAGGAACTGTGGGAGAGTCCGCCGCCGGACGAATGCTGATCGCTCGCGGAGCTGATGAAAGCGATCCGGCTGTGCGCCGCCATCTGATGCCCGTGCCTCAGCTCGAGCTGGGAAGATGGCTTGGGGAACAAAGCGAAGGCGCGGCCATGGACATCTCCGACGGCGTGGCGATCGATCTCCACCGGCTCTGCCGCGAGAGCGGGACGGGCGCGGTGATCGATGCGGATGTGCTCCCCTTGCCAGATGGTTTCTTCGATCTCTGCAAGACTCTCTCCGTAGACCCGTACGAGCTCGCGCTCGCCGGGGGCGAGGATTACGTCCTGCTCTTCACCCTGCCTCCCGGCGTTCAGCCTCCGGGCTGCTGGAAGATCGGCAGGATCCTGCGCGAGAAGAAAATCGATTGGATTCGCGAAGGCCGGCGAAGAAAGCTGCCCGCTTCAGGATGGGACCACCTCAAAACGTAAAAAGCCCCGGCATGCCGGGGCTTTTATCTTCGATGCTACGAAGGCTTAGCGGAACAGCTTCTGCAGGCTCGTCACGAAGCCACGGAACCTCTTCTCGAGGTCCTGCTGCGCCTTTTCGAGAGCCTTGAGCCGCTTGTGTGACGTGTCGGTGCCGCTGCTCTCGGCGGCGGCACGGCCGCGGCCACCGCGGCCAGGGCCACGGGTCGCCTTGGCGGCAGCGGGCTTGCGTCCACCGCGGCCGCTCTCCGAACGGAGCTGACTGAACACGGCGACCGCTTCGGGATGGAAGCGGCGGGAACGGCCGGTGCCCTCGGAGGGCAGACGGTTGCTGTGCAAACGCACGTAGCGGACCAGAGTCGGATAAGAGATGCCGGTCTGCTCGCTGACCTGTCCGAGCGTCAGAAGATTGGAACGGCCGCCGGACGCCGCGGCCTTGCGACCGCCACCGCGGGTACCGCGGGCACCGCCACGCGTAGCCGCCGGCTTTGCCGCAGCTTTCGCAGGTTTCGCCGCAGCCTTGCGGCCACGGCCGCGCTTGGCAGCCGGAGCAGCGGCGGGAGCCGCCGCCTTGCGGCCACGGCCGCGCCCCCCTGCGGCACCGGATGCAGCCGGACGCGCAGCCGAAGCGTCCTTGCGCGGACGGCCGCGCCGGCCCGCATTTTCGACGCGAAGCTGTTCGAAAACCGGAAGCGATTCCTCGGGATAGCGCTGCTTGCGCCCCTTGCCTTCGGCAGGGATGCGGGCCTGGTACATCTTCTTGTAACGCTGGAGAGTGGGCATCGAAATGCCCGTACGCTGGGAAATCTCGGATAAGGTGTAGAGCTTTCTGTCTGACGTGTCGGTTTCTGCCATTGGCGCCTCGCCTCCTGGTTGTCAAAGGGAAATAGGGGAATGCCCCATTGCATGCACGCGCTCATTATCAAAAAGGAACGGTCAAAAGTCAACCATTTGGGAAAAAGATCGTTAGAATCGCGGCCATGGACCAAAGAGAAAAACGAGCGCTTTATCGCGAAGTCGTTGTAGAACTGGGGGCAGTGCTGGAAGGGTTGGCCGATCCCATTGCGGCCATGGCGTCGAGCGCGTGCATCCTGCACGCGAAAATCCCCTACTCCAGTTGGACCGGTTTTTATCGCGTCGTCGCGCCGGGATTGATGCGCGTCGGGCCCTATCAAGGCCCGCTCGGCTGCCTGGAGATCCCGTTCGATCGCGGCGTTTGCGGAGCCGCCGCGCGAGAGAGAAGAACGCAGGTGGTGCCCGACGTGAACGCCTTTCCGGGGCACATCGCCTGCGATTCCGCGGCGCGCTCGGAGATCGTGGTGCCGATTTACGATCCGGATGGCGAGTTGGCGGCCGTGCTCGATCTCGATTCC
>DASUNJ010000015.1:0-17038 GCA_036277235.1 Thermoanaerobaculia bacterium
CCAGGCCTGGTTGAGCGCGTCGCGCCCCTCCGCGACCATGTTTCCCCAGGTCGGCGTGGGCGGCTGGATTCCCATGCCCAGGAAGGAGAGCGAGGACTCCAGCAGGATCAGGATGCCGACCATCAGAGTGGCCCGCACCAGGATCGGCGTGAGCGCGTTGGGGAGGAGGTGGCGGAGGAGAATCTTCATCGGCGTCTGCCCTATGGACCGGGCCGCCGCCACGAACTCGCGGCGGTTGAGCCCCAGGAGCTCGGCGCGCGTGAGCCGGCTGATCCCCATCCAGGAGAACGAGCCCAGGATGAGGACCATGGCCGCCGTGCCCGGCCGGAACAGCGCGGACAGCAGGATCATCAGGAAGATCCAGGGGAAGGAGAGCAGGGCGTCGACCGTGCGCATGAGCAGCGAGTCCACGACCGGCCCGCGCAGGGCCGCGGCCGAGCCGACCGTCACGCCCAGGGTGAGGGCGAGAGCCACCGCGAGCAGGCCCACCGCGAGCGACACCCGCGCGCCATGGACCATCCGGGACCAGATGTCGCGCCCGAAGCGGTCCGTGCCCAGGAGGAAGACGCGGCGGTCGGCAACCCCCCCGACCCCGCCGGCGTCGAGGTTGACGACCTTCGACTCCGGCAGGATCTCCCGCCGCCCGAGGCGCTCGACCGCCAGGCCATTTCCGCCCAAGCCGTCCGGGACGCGCTCGACACGGTCGGCCAGCCGCCAGCCGCCGTCCGCGAGGTGCACGGCCGAAAGGACGGTTCCGGGCGGGCGATAGCGGGCGGCCACCGGGTCGAGCTGCTCGGCCGGGTCGTAGGGGGCGAGCAGCGGTGCCGCGAGCGCGGCGAGCCCCAGGAGGGCGACGATCCCGATCCCCCAGCGCAGGTTCCCGGGCAGCCTACGCATGGCGGACCCTCGGATCGGCCAGGGCGTGGAGCACGTCGGCAATTAGGTTCGCCAGCAGCGTCATGACCGCGCCGAAGGCCGTGGTGGCGAGGACCGTCGGGTAGTCGCGGCTCAGGATCGCCTCGAAGGTGAGCCGCCCGATCCCCGGCCAGGAGAAGACGACCTCGGCGATCAGGATGCCGCTCAGCAGAGACCCCATGGAGAGCGCCATCACCTGGATCAGCGGCGGGAGGGCGTTGCGCAGGGCATGGACCCAGACCACCCGCCGCTCGGAGATCCCCTTGGCACGGGCGGCACGGATGTACTCCTGGCCGAGGACGTCGAGCACGCTGGCCCGGACGTAGCGGATCACCGAGCCAGCCTGGGTCAGGCCGATCACCAGGGCGGGAAGGACCAGGTGGCGCAGAAGGTCCAGGAAGCGGGCGCCGCGCCCCAGGTCTTCGGCCCCCACGGAGTACATGTGGCTGGCGGGAAGGATCGGCCAGACCAGGGAGAAGAGGAGGATCGCCATCAGGGCGAGCCAGAAGGCGGGCTGCGAGAAGAGCAGGAGGGAGATCACGCGGATCAGGTGGTCCGCGGCCGAGCCGGGCCTCCGGGCCGCCATGATGCCGAAGACCAGCCCGACCGCCTGCTCCACCAGCAGGGCCGCGAAGGCCAGGAGCAGGGTGGCCGGCAAGGCATCGAGCACGACCGAGGTCACCGGCCGCTGGTAGGTGAACGAGGTCCCCCAATCGCCGCGCGCCGTCGCGCCGAGCCAGCGGGCGTACTGCACCGGCAGCGGGCGGTCGAGCCCGTAGATCCGCTTCAGGTTCTCCTGCTGCTCGGCCGGGAGTCGCTGGTCCCCCGCCAGCAGCATGGACGGTGAGCCCGGCGCCAGATGGACCAGGAAGAAGGTCGCGGTGAGAACGAGGTAGAGCAGGAGGAGCGAGGCGGCCAGCCGCCGCAGGACGAAGCGGATCACTTGGCGGCGGCGCCGTCCGCCCGCCGCCGGGGGTCAACTTCAGCGGGCCGCATCGACCCACCAGTCCTCCAGGTTGAACAGCGAGAAGAGGACGTTCGGCCGCGCATCGTGCACCCGGCGGTTGATCGCGCTCAGCCGCTGCGATTCCCAGAGGAACGTCACCGGCTGGTCGTGGTGGAGGATCTGCTGGATGCGGTCGAGGATCGGCTTGGCGTCGCGGATGTCCGGCTTCGACATGGCCTCGACCATCAGGCGGTCGAACTCGGGGTTCTTGTAGGCGCTGAAGTTCCCTTCCTCCACATGGTCGCTGCCGAACTGCGCCGTCAGGTCGAGGCTGGTGTCCATCTGCATGCCGAACACCAGGGCGTCGAAGGTGCCGGACGTGGCGTCGTTGACCAGGCTGTTGAACTCCACGACCCGCGGCTCGGCCTGGATGCCGACCTGCTTGAGCTGCTGCTGGATCATGACCGCGGCGTCGTTGCGCTGCTGGTTGCCGGCGTTGCTCAGGAGCACGAAAGAGAACGGCCTGCCGCCCTTGTCGAGCACGCCGTCGCCGTTCGAGTCCTTCCACCCTTTGGACTCGAGGATGCGACGCGACTCCTGCGGGTTGTAGGGCAGGGGGCCGAGGCTGCGGTCGAAGGCCCAGACGCTCTGCAGGATGGGGGAGACCGCGACCCTGCCGGTGCCGGCGGGCCACATCGTGTCCACGATCGTCTGGCGGTCGATGGCCAGAGTCAGGGCGCGGCGCGCGTCGGCGTCGGCGAACAGCGGGTTGCGATGGTTCCAGGCGACGTAGACATAGGTCCGGAACCAGTAGGGGATCAGCGCCAGCCTGGGGTCCGACTGGAGGCGCTCCATGTCCGATGGCTGGACCTGCGGCACGAAGTCGATCTCGCCGCTCAGGAACTGGGTCGTCATGCTCGCCGCGTCGGCGATGTTGCGCAGGACCGCCTTGTCGAGGTAGGGGCGGTCCTTCCTGAAGTAGCGCGGGTTGCGCGCCAGCACGACCTGCTGCTGCGGGTCCCAGGTAGCGATGGTGAAGGGGCCGCTGACCACCAGGTGCTCGCGGAACCAGTCTGCGTTGTCGCGCCACTTGGAGAACGGCAGCTTCCCCCAGGCGTGCTTGGGGAGGATGCCCCCTTCGTTCGCATCCTGGATCTGCTTCGCATAGGCCTTGGAGAAGTGGAACCGCACTGTCTTCGGGTCCACGACCTCGACGTCGGTGATGCTCTCCTTCATCACCGCGGAGTCCCAGCCGACGTCGGGGTGGACGTGCGCCTGCCAGGTGAAGCGCACGTCGTCGGCGGTGATGGGCACGCCGTCGCTCCAGACCGCGTCCTCGCGCAGGTGGAAGGTGAGCGCCTTGTGGTCCGGCGACCACTCGTAGGAGCGGGCGAGGAGGGGCTTGAACGTCGGCGGGTGCTCCTCGAAATCGGCCTGCTCCTCCAGGAGCTGGGAGAAGAGCTGGCGGTTCAGCTCGGTAGTGATCGCCGTGCCCTGGGTGATCAGCTCGTTGACGCCGGTGGCCGCGGCGCTCCAGCCGACGACGACGGTGCCGCCGCGCCGCGGTTGCGAGGGATCGGCCGCGGGGGTCGGGGTCGTACCGGCTCCCTCTTCCCCGTTGCCTTTGCAGGCGGCGACGAGGAGAAGGACCAAGAGAACGGCGAAGAGCGGTCGAGCCGATCGGGGTCGCATGTTTTTGGGGCCTCCTGGGAAGGCGCGGCCATCGTACTGCGACTCCCGGTCAGGGTCAAACCTCAGGTGTATCCTTAGAGGGTATGGAAAAGGTCTCCAACGCGCTGCCGCGCCGGCTCCTCATCGCCTCCGTGGTCTTCGGGCTGTTCGTCCTCTTCGACATCGCCCTGTTCGGGTGGCTGATCTTCCGTTCGCTCTCGCAGCGCGAGATCGAGCGCGTCCTGCTGGAGACGCGGGCGGAAGCCGAGACCCTGGCCAGGCAGCTCGCCCGCCGCACCGAGGAGCAGGGCCGGGACCTCTATACGGCCATGGCCGTGGAGCGTGAGACCCAGTCCTACATCGACTCCAACCTGCGCGAGCGGGAGATCGTGCGCGACGTCAAGATCCTGGACCAGAACGGCATGCTCGTCTTCGAGATGCACAGCAAGCTGACGCCGCCGGTGGTGTCGGAGGGCGACACCCAGATGCCGCCGATCGGCTCGCCGGAGCTGCAGCTCGGGGAGATCGACGTCCCGGTCGAGATCAAGGAGAAGGATTTCGCGACCGTCTACCAGGTGCCGGACATCCAGGTGCCCATCGGCCGGTTCGGCACGCTCCAGATCGGCATCAGCCCGGTGGAGCTTTCGCAGCGCATCGAGGTGCTGCGTCAGGACCTGGTCCGCCAGGCCGCGTGGATCGGCGGGTTCTCGGTCGTCCTCCTCCTGACGGCGTACGGCGCGGTCTGGCTGCTCGTGCAGCGCTCCCGGCGGCTGGAGCTGCAGGCGGTGGAGGCCGAGCGCATGGCCTACATCGGCACCCTGGCCTCGGGGCTGGCGCACGAGATCCGCAACCCGCTCAACTCGCTCAACCTCAACATGCAGATGCTGGAGGAGGAGATCGAGGAGGGGGGCTCGGCGCCGACTGGCAAGCGGCTGGTGGCGATCACCCGCTCGGAGATCAGCCGGCTGGAGCGGCTGGTGAGCGACTTCCTGGCCTACGCCAAGCCCCGTCCGCTGGAGATGGAGGAGATGCCGGCCGTCCGGCCGCTCGAGCGGGTGCGCGACCTGCTCGCGGGCGAGATCCAGAAGCGGGGCGCGCGGGTGGAGGTCGAGGACCGCAGCGGCGGCGCGCGGGTGCGGGTCGATCCCGCGCAGCTCGGCCAGCTCCTGCTCAACCTGGCCCGCAACGCCATGGACGCCGCGGAGGAGGCGGGGAGGAGGCCCACCCTGGAGCTCTCGGTGTCGCGCCACGGTCCCTCGGTGGCCCTGGCGGTCCGCGACAACGGCGTGGGCATCCCACCCGAGGAGCGGGAGCGCGTGTTCGAACTGTTCTACTCCACCCGCAAGGGCGGCACGGGCCTGGGCCTCGCCATCGTCGACCGGATCGCGCGCGCCCATGGCGGACGCGTCAAGCTGGAAAGCGCCGTGGGGGAGGGGACGGTGGTGACCGTGGAGCTGCCGGTGGTCGCCTCGCCCGAACCCTCGCCCCGGACGGCGGTAGAAACCCTGCTTAGCTGATCGTAATCCGGCGGGGCTTGGCCTGCTCGGCCTTGGGGACGGTGATGGTCAGGATGCCGTTCTCGAAGGCGGCCTGGACCTTCTCCGGGTCCACCTGGGTGGGCAGGGTGAACGTCCGGGTGAAGGTGCCATAGGTGCGCTCGACCCGGTGGTAGTTCTCCTTCTTCGCATCCTTCTCGAACTTCCGCTCGCCGCTCAGCCGCAGCACGCTGTTCTCCAGCGTGATGTGGATGTCCTCCTTGCTCATGCCGGGCAGCTCGGCATGGAAGAGATAGGCGTCGCCGTTCTCCTGGATGTCCACGGGGGGCACCCACGCGCGGGTCTCCTCGCCCTGGGCGTCGCTGTTGAAGAACGAGTCGAACAGGCGGAAGAAGGGCTCGCGGTTGGTCAGATAGGCGGTGGTGGGGTTCCAGCGGGTGACGTTGTTCATGGCTTGGTTCTCCTTCCTCTTATGTGGGCCGCCGGCTCTCCGGCGGGCTGCTTTCGAAGAATATGATGCCAAATAGCTAAGGTCTTGTCAATACCTCGGGCGAAGAAAGTTGACTTCAACCGTGTAAGATCGCGTATCTTTAGTCAAAGCGACGCAGATATCGAGCCTGAGATAGAATCCCGGCCCATGAAGAGGATCGGAGTCTTGACCGGAGGAGGCGACGCGCCGGGGCTCAACGCCGTGCTGCGGGCGGTCGTGCGCACGGCCGAGCGAGTTTACGGAGCGGAGGTCATCGGCATCCTGGACGGATTCAAGGGGCTGCTCGACGGCAGGTTCCGCCATGTGGGCGGGCAGGACGTCCGCGAGCTGATCCGGATGGGCGGCACCGTGCTCGGCACCACGAACCGGGACAATCCCTTCGCCTGCCCGGGAGAGAACCCCGGCGATACCCCCATCGACCGCTCGGCCGAGTGCCTGGAGAACGCGCGCAAGGCCGGGTTCGACGCCTTGATCATCATCGGCGGCGACGGCACCCTGCGCATCGCCTCCGATCTCGGCCGCCAGGGGCTCAACGTGATCGGCGTGCCCAAGACCATCGACAACGACCTCGCTTCGACCGACTACACCTTCGGCTTCTGGACGGCGATCGACACCGCCACCGAGGCGCTCGACCGGCTGCGCGACACGGCCGAGAGCCACCACCGGGTGATGATCCTGGAGGTCATGGGCCGGCACGCCGGCTGGATCGCCCTGCACGCGGGCATCGCCGGAGCGGCGGACGTGATCCTGATCCCCGAGATCCCCTACGACCCGCATTCCGTGGCGAAGACGGTGGTGCGCTGCCAGGAACGGGGGAGGGCGTCCTCGCTGCTGGTCGTGGCGGAGGGGGCGATGCCGCGCGGGGGCGAGATGGCGGTGGTGGCGGTGGACGCGATCACGGGGGTGAAGCGGCTCGGCGGGGCGGGCGAGCGCCTGGCCCGGGAGCTGGAGGCGCTCACCCGCTGCGACGTGCGGGTCACGGTGCTCGGCCACCTCCAGCGCGGAGGCAGCCCGGTCGCCTTCGACCGCATCCTCGCCACCCGGTTCGGAGAGGCCGCCGTCCACGTGGCAATGGCAGGGCGGTTCAACCGGATGATCCGGCTTGCCGACGGCTGCATCGAGGACGTAGACCTGGAGGAGGCGGTCCGGAAGGTCAAGCTGGTTGATCCCAGCGGGCCCGGCGGGGCCCTCCTGAAGAGCGCCCGCGCCCTGGGGATCGCCTTTGGAGATGAGTAGGGCTACGACATTGCGTCGTAGTCGTCAGGTACGGCGAACTGCTCGGGGTCGTCGTTGCCGCAGGCCTGGCACAGGACCTCCGTGAGCTTTCCGTCGTCCCACTCGAACACGTAGCAGGGAGTCTCGCAGTCGAGACAGATCAGGTACTCGGGGCTGGACATGCCTGAATTCTAGCTGAAGCCGAGGTGGCACGGCGGAAACGCTGGATGGCCTGGATCAGACGGCCAGGGCACTCGATGTGGACCGCGTGGCCGCAGCCGGGGATGACTTCCAGGTGGACGTTGGGCAGGGCCGCGGCCATGGCCCGGGCCACCTCCAGGGTGAAGAGGCCGTCCCGCTCGCCCCAGATCAGCGCCGTGGGCACCCGCAGCCGGGCGAGCTCCTCGTCATGGAAGGTGTCGACCTCCTCCAGGTCGTCCAGGGTCTCGGTCACGGAAGGCGAGGTGTAGGTCCGGAGGAAGCCCTTGCGCGAGACCCG
This sequence comes from Thermoanaerobaculia bacterium, assembly GCA_036277235.1. GTDB lineage: Bacteria > Acidobacteriota > Thermoanaerobaculia > Multivoradales > UBA5704 > DATMER01. The sequence continues at coordinate 7,233 of DASUNJ010000015.1, forward strand.
CATCATCCAGGGGACCTCGCCGAACAGGGCGCCGTAGAGGCGATCGATGCCCGCCAGGTCCTGCACGCGGACCAGCGCCTTGATCTTGTCCCAGTCCTGCTCGCGGTAGCCGCCGGCGTCGATGAGCACCAGGCGGCAGACGAGGTCGGGGCGGCGGAGGGCCAGGCGGACCGCGGTCCAGCCGCCCAGGCTGATGCCGCACAGAGTGACGGGCCGGCCGCCGAGCTCCTTCTCGATCAGCCGGGCAACGGTCCAGGCGCCGCGCATCACTCCCAGGCCGGCGCGCGGCGCCCGGGTGCCGCCCAGGGCGGACAGCTCCGGTACGATCACCCGGCAGCCGCGGCCCAGGGCGCGCATGACCGGCGCCCAGGTGGCAGCCACCGCGCCGAGGCCGTGGAGGAGCACCCAGGGCTCGCCCTCGGCGGGCCCCACGCTGTAGTAGACGAGGGAGACCGGGCCGTCCTCCAGCACCTGCCGGCGGGCGCCGGTCAGGCGGAGGAACGCGCGGGTCGCGAGGGCGAAGAGCTTCAGCATGCGGGAGAAGGATAGCAGCAGAAAGCATGCCCGGCGGGTTGACCGAACGGACCGCTTGTGTTACTTTCCGCCGTCCACGCGTCCAAGTGGGACGACTCTGAGGGCAATCTCTATGTACGCAGTGATCGAAACCGGTGGAAAACAATACCGCGTCGAGCCCGGCGACGTGATCGACGTCGAGCGCATTTCGGGTGCAGGCGATGGCGAGAACACCGAAGTCCGGTTCGACCGGGTGCTGATGGCGACCGGCGACAACGGCGCGCAGTTCGGCAATCCGTCGATCGAGGGCGCCCTGGTCAAGGCCTCGCTGGTCGGCGAGGTGCGGGGACCCAAGATCCGGGTCTTCAAGAAGAAGAAGCGGTCGACGTACCGCAAGAGCCGCGGCCACCGTCAGGACCTCGTGCGGGTCCGTATCGAGGGCATCGAGCTGCCGTAAGGCGGCCATCAAGGAGTTAGGAACCAGCCATGGCACATAAAAAGGGACAAGGCTCCAGCCGCAACGGCCGCGACTCGAACGCGCAGCACCTGGGCGTCAAGGCCTTCGGCGGCCAGAAAGTCACAGGCGGCACGATCATCGTGCGCCAGCGCGGCACCGTCTTCCTCCCCGGCCTGAACGTCGGGCGCGGCAAGGACGACACCCTCTTCGCCAAGCGCAACGGCGTCGTGAAGTTCCAGGACCGGGGGCGCCGCGGGAAGTTCGTACACATCCTGACCGCTACCCCGCCGGCTGCCCAGGAAGACACCACCAGCGAGCCCGCCGCCTCGTAATTTCCTCAGCCGAAAGGAGCCGGGCCCTCCCGGCTCCTTTCGCACCCTTAAAAAAACCCGTGATTTTCATTGACGAAGCCATCATCCACGTCCGCGGAGGGCGTGGTGGGAACGGGTGCGTGGCCTTCCGCCGCGAGAAGTACGTGCCGCGGGGCGGTCCGTCCGGCGGCGACGGCGGCGACGGAGGAGCGGTCTACCTGCTCGGCGAGGCCCGCAAGAACACGCTCTACCACCTGCGCTTCCAGTCGCTCTACGCGGCCGACCGCGGCCGCCATGGCGAGGGCTCGAACAAGAGCGGCAAGAGCGCCGGCGACCTGGACGTCGTGGTGCCCCTGGGCACCGTGGTCTACGACGACGACAGCGGCGAGCTGCTGGGCGAGGTGGTCGCCGACGGCGAGCGCCTGCTCGTCTCCTCCGGCGGCCGGGGAGGGAAGGGCAACGCCCGCTTCGCCACGGCCACGAACCAGGCCCCGCGCAACGCCGAGCCGGGCGGCGAAGGCGAGGAGCGTCGCCTGCGCCTGGAGCTCAAGCTCCTGGCGGACGTGGGCGTCGTCGGTCTGCCCAACGCCGGCAAGTCGACCCTCATCAGCGTCATCTCGGCAGCCAAGCCGAAGATCGCGGACTATCCCTTCACCACGCTGATTCCGCAGCTCGGAGTGGTGGCGGAAGGCCCCCTGGAAGAGCCCTTCGTCATCGCCGACCTGCCCGGTCTCATCGCGGGCGCGGCCGAGGGGGCCGGCCTGGGCATCCAGTTCCTCCGCCACATCGAGCGCTGCCGGGTGCTGCTCCACATGGTCGACCTCGCAAACCCGGAGGGGGACGCCGCGGTGGACCTCGTCACCGTGGAGCGCGAGCTGGCCGCCTTCAAGGAGGAGCTGATGGAGCGCCCGCGGCTGATCGTCGGCAGCAAGCTCGACTCCGCGCTGCCCGAGCGGCGGGAGGAGCTGCGCCAGGCCGCGGAGGAGCGCGGCCTCTTCCACATGGAGATCAGCTCCGCGACCAACGAGGGGATCCATGCCCTGATTGCGGAGCTCGCCCGCCGGCTGCGCCAGCCATGAGACTGGGTCTCTTCGGAGGCAGCTTCGATCCGATTCACCGCGGGCACATCGAGCCGGTCCAAGCGGCCAGGAAGGCCCTCGGGCTCGAGCGGGTGATCTACCTGCCCACGGCGGTGCCGCCCCACAAGCCGCGGAGAATCCTGGCGCCGGCCCACGCCCGCCATGCCATGGTCGAGATGGCTCTTCTGGAAGAGGAGGGGCTCTACGCCTCGACCTTCGAGCTGACGCTGGAGCGTCCCGCCTACACGGTCGAGACCCTGGAGCACTTCCGGGAGGAAATGCCGGGGGCCGACCTCCACCTGTTGATCGGCGGCGACTCCTACGCCGACCTCGACCACTGGGTGCGCTGGCGCGAGATCGTGGATGCGGCTCGCCTGGTCGTCCTCACGCGGCCGGGCTGGAGCCTGGAGGAGGCGTCGCTGTCACCCGATCTGGCCGCTCTGGCGCGGAGCGGCCGGGTGATCTTCCTGGGCCAGCCGCCGGTCGATGTTTCGTCCACCCGCCTGCGGGAAATGTTCGCCCGCGGAGAGCAGCCGCCGACGGGAACCGTGCCCCAGTCGGTGGTACGATACGTGCAAAAGTACGACCTATACAGATGAGACCCGAACCCACTACTCAACCCACCCAGCCCATCGTCAGTATCGTCGACACTCCAGCCCGTGTTCGCGAGGCCGTGGCCGCCGCGGAGGACCGCAAGGCGGTCGACCTGCGGGTGCTCCACCTGGAGAAGGTCAGCGACTTCACCGACTTCTTCCTGATCTGCAGCGGCACGAGCGAGCGCCAGGTGCAGGCGATCGCGGACGCGGTGCAGGAGCGGATGCGGGAAGGGCAGGTGCGCCCGCTCCACGTCGAAGGCTTCAACCGCGGCCAGTGGGTGCTCCTCGACTACGGCGACTTCGTGGTACACATCTTCCAGGAGGAGCCCCGGCGCTTCTACTCGCTGGAGCGCCTCTGGGGCGACGCTCCCGACGTGACCAACGACTTCCGTTCGTAACACCTGGTGATACCTCGTGATCGTGGCTCCGCTCTCCCTGAAGAGGCTGGCCCGGGACTTCCCCGTCCTGTCGGAAAGCCTCAAAGGAGTCGAGCGCGCTGCGGCCACCGACGCGCCGGTCCTGATCCTCGGCGAGGCCGGGACCGGCCGCTCCACCCTGGCCCGCGCCATCCACGGCGCCAGCCCGCGCTCCGCCGGTCCCCTGGTCGAGGTGGACGTCGGGGCGATCCCCAGCACCCTTTTCGAGAGCGAGCTCTTCGGCTACCGGGCAGGCGCCTTCACGGGAGCCGAGCAGGCGAACGACGGCCGGGCCGGCCGCGCCGAAGGGGGGACGCTCGTCCTCGACCACGTGGAGGAGCTGCCGCTCGCGACCCAGCCCAAGCTGCTCCGTCTCGTCGCCGAGCGCCGGTACGCCCCTCTCGGCGACGTCGACCGGACCGCGGACCTGCGCTTCCTCGCGATCGGCTCCGAGGACTTGCCCGTGCGGGTCGCCCGCGAGACCTTCCGCCCCGACCTCTTCTACCGCCTGGAAGTGCTCGCCTTTCTCCTGCCCCCCTTGCGGGAGCGGCGCCGGGACCTGCCCGCCATCCTCGATCATCTGCTCTCGGACCTCGCCGTCCGCTTCGGCCGCCCGCACCTCGAGCTCTCACCGGGCGCCCGCGCCTGGATGCTCGATCACTCCTGGCCGGGCAACCTCCGGCAGCTCCGCAACGTGCTGGAACGGGGGCTGATCCTCGCCGGAGACGGTCCCATCGATCCGCCGTCGCCGGAGGGCACGACCGAGGGCAGGCCGCGCCCGCTCCTGGAAATGGAGAAGGAGATGATCCGCAACGCCCTGGCCTACACCCGCGGCCATCAGGGCCAGGCGGCCGACCTCCTGGGCATCAGCCGCAAGGCGCTCTGGGAGAAAAGGAAGAGGTACGGAATCCCATGAAAGCGATCCTCGCCTTCGCCCTCTTCCTGCTCGCTCCGGCCCCTGAAACTGAAAGCGCCCGTCTCAAGAAGCTCTTCGATCTCCACTGGGAAACCAGCCTGCGCGAAGGCCCGGAGTTCGCCACCTACATCGGCTATCCGAACGACCGCTGGTCCGACTACTCGCCCGCGGCCAGCGCCCGCATGTACGAGACCGTCCGCGAGGAGCTGGCGGCCCTCTCTGCCATCGACCGCTCGCGCCTGACCGCGCCGGAGCAGGTCAACTACGACCTGTTCCGGCGGCGCCTGGAAAGGCAGATCGAAGGGCAGCGTTTCTCCGATCTCGGCTCGTACCTGGTGATCGACCACATGGGCGGCATCGACCTGGACCTGGTGCAGCTCCTGGACTACATGCCGGCCCGCACCGTCCAGGACTACGAGGCCATGCTCACGCGCCTGCGCGGCTTCCCCAGGGTGGTGGACGAGACCCTCGCCCTGCTCGCCAAGGGATTGGAGGCCGGGGTCACACCGACCCGAGTGACCCTGCGCGGCGTGCCCGAGCGGGTCGGGAGCCTCCTCGGGCCCGAGAGCCCCGTCCTGAAGCGGTTCCAGGAGGCTCCTGACGAGCGCCTCCGGGCCGAGGCCGGCCGGGTCTTCGCTGCGCAGGTGGAGCCGGCTCTCCGCAAGCTCCGCGACTACCTCGCGAACACCTACATCCCGCAGGCCCGCGAGACGATCGCCATGCGCGACCTGCCGAACGGCGAGGCCTGGTATGCCTTGAAGCTGCGGACCTTCACGACCACCAGCCTGACGCCCGAGCAGATCCATCAGCTCGGCCTCTCCGAGGTGAGCCGCATCCGCAAGGAGATGGACACGCTGATCGCCGCGACCGGCTTCAGCGGGAGCTTCGCGGACTTCTCCGAATTCCTGCGCACCGACCCGCGCTTCTTCTACGACCGGCCCGAGGACCTGGTCGCGGGCTACCGCGACATCGCGAAGCGCATCGATCCCGCGCTGATCAAGCTCTTCGGCCGGCTGCCGCGGCTCCCCTACGGCGTCAAGGCCCTGGAGGGCGACGGCGCGAAGTCGGCGCCCGCCGGCTACTACAACAACGGCTCGTTCGCCGCCGGCCTGCCGGGCTGGTTCCTGGTCAACACCTACGGCCTCGAGGCCCGCCCCAAGTGGTCCATGGAGGCTCTCACCCTGCACGAGGCCGTGCCGGGCCACCACCTCCAGTACTCGATCGCCCAGGAGATGGAGGACCTGCCCGAATGGCGCAAGTGGGACCTCTATCTCCCCTTCGCCGAGGGTTGGGCGCTCTACGCGGAAAGCCTGGGGACCGAGCTCGGCCTCTACCAGGACCCCTACTCGAATTTCGGCCGGCTCAGCAACGAGATCTGGCGCGCCCTGCGCCTGGTGGTCGACACCGGCCTGCACGCCAAGGGCTGGACGCGCCAGCAGGCGATCGACTATTACATGGCCAACTCCGCCAGGAGCGAGCACGAGATCGGCAACGAGGTAGACCGCATCATCGTCCAGCCCGTGTCGGTCCCGGCCTACAAGATCGGCGAGCTGAAGATCAAGGAGCTGCGGGCCTGGGCGGAGAAGGAGCTGGGGACCGGGTTTGACGTCCGCGCCTTCCACGACCACCTCCTCAGCCAGGGCCAACTGCCGCTCGACCTGCTGGAGAAGAGAATGCGGGATTGGGTCAGCGCACGGCTTCCGCGTCGATGACCCGGATGGCCGGCACCTCCGGCCTCTCCGGTTTCTCCCCCTCCAGCCACTCCTGCCATTCTCCGACCGCCTCCAATAACCCCGCCACGTCCAGGCCGCACAGGACCGGAGCGCAGGGCTCCAGGTGGGAGCGCGCCTTGGCGAGCGTGTTGCGCGGGCCGATCTTCCTCTTCAAATCGAGGATCTGGTGCAGGCCGGCGGCCACCTGGACGAGCCCCTGGAACAGCTCCCGGGGCTCGGGAGTCGTGGAGCGCCAGATCTCCTCCCAGGCCTCATGGGCGAGGAAGAGCTCGCCCCGGTTGAAGAGATCGATCCCCTCCTGGAACAGGCGGCGGCGCTCCTCGGGGGAGAGGTCGGGGTGGAGGACGCGGCGCTCAGGCACGCCGGGAGTTTAATTCGGGAGGGCGCTCGCGCGCAGGTCCGGCTCGCTCAGCCGGTCGAGCAGGTCGGCCGGGAGCTGCAGGCCGGGATGGACCCGCTTGCAGAGTTGGCGCAGCCGCCGCAGCTCGACCTCGGGGATTTCGCGGAAGGCCGCGACCGCCTCGGGATCGAGCTGCTGCCCCGAAACCCGCTGCAGCTCGGCCATGGCCACGGAGTGCGGGCAGGCGCGCCGGTAGGGGCGGTCGGAGGTGATGGCGTCGTAAGTGTCCACCACGGCGAAGATGCGGGCGCCCAGCGGGATCTCTCTCTGGGCCAGGCCGCGCGGATAGCCGTTGCCGTCCCAGCGCTCGTGGTGGCTGTAGATCAGGTCGAGCGACTGGGGCTGGACGAAGCTGACCTCGGCCAGCATCTCGTAGCCCCAGCTCGGGTGCTGCTTCATGATGAGCCACTCGTCCTCGTCGAGCGGGCTCCCCTTGCGCAGGATGTCGTCGGGCACGATCATCTTGCCCACGTCGTGGAGGAGCGCCCCCCACTCGATGGCCTTGAGCTCGTCGCCGGAAACCCCCAGGCTGCGGGCCAGCTCGACCGCGTACAGGGCGACGCGGAACGAGTGGCCGGTCGTCTCCTGGTCGCGGGCGTCGGCCGCGGTCACGATGGCTCCGACCGCCTCGACGTAGGAGCGCTCCCGGGCGCGCTGCGACTCTTCGAGCGACACCACCAGCCGGCGGAAGGTCTCCTCGATGAGCTGCACCTCGCCGCCGCCGCCCGAGGCCGGGAAGCCGCTCTGGAGCTCCCCGGACCGCGCCATGGACGACATGGTGCCCGCCAGCCGCCGGAGCGGGAGGTGGATGCGCCACACCACGAACCAGGCGAGGACCGCGGACAGGGCGCCGGCCGACACGGCGATGGCCAGCAGGTTCCAGCCGATCTGGCGGGCGAGCAGGGGATCGCCCGACGCCGCGACCAGGCGCTCCACGAGCAGCATCGCGATCAGCGAGACCGCCGCCGTGATCACCCCGATGGACAGATACACCCGCGTGTGTCGTGACAAGTGCGCGACCCTCAGCCTTCCAGTCTTCTTCCTTGTGCAGTAACTTGAAGTCTACTTCAACTCTGCCCTCAATGTAAGCGCCTTCTTCGGCCTTCCTACCCAAGTAGGTGCTTCGAACGCATCCAACCGGTCCAAGCTAGGATACGAGCCGATGCGAACCCTTGTTTCCAGTCTTTTGATGGGAGCCCTGCTGGCCGCCGCCGCCGCCCCCGCTGCCAATACCGCGCAGGCGCCTCTGGCCCACCGGGTGGCGTCCGATCTGGCCCGTCTCGGGCCGCGGCCGGACGGCGCTCCGTCCCAGCAGAAGGCGGCGCGGCTTCTGCTCGACGAGATGAAGCGGGCGGGTCTGCGGCAGGTGCGCGCGGTGCCGGTGGCGGGGAATCCCGGCTGGGTCAACCTCACCGGCGTCCTGCCGGGCAAGTCCGGCCGCGAAATCGTCCTCTCGGCCCACTACGACACCGTGCGACCGAGCCCCGGGGCCGGCGACGACGCCTCGGGCTGCGGCGTGGTGATCGCAGCCGCGGCCGATCTGGCGCGCACTCCCCTCGACCACACCGTGCGGGTGGTCCTCTTCGATGCCGAGGAGACGGGCCTGAAGGGGAGCCGCGGCTGGGTGGCGGCCCTGCCGCCCGCGCAACGCGAGCGCATCCTCGCCAACCTGAACGTGGAAATGGTCGGATGGAAGGGGAGCGCGGGTCCGACGATCCACTCGTTCCCCGTCAATTTCCGGGGGGAGCGGACTCTGGCGCCCGGCTGGCTGGTGCATTCCCTCTTGCGCAGCGGCGAAGCGGTGGGCGTGCGCTACGAAATGTCCGACACCCGCTTCCCGGTGCTGGCGCAGCTCATCCTGCGCACGGCCCGCCTGAAGCTCGGAGCGGACGCCGACGCCTTTCTCGCGCAGGGGATTCCGGCGCTCTCGGTCTCGGACAGCGCGCTCCTGACCATGGACCCCGCGTTCCACCGGCCGACCGATACGGTGGACCGGCTCGATCCGTCACGCCTCGGCCGGTGGACCGAGGCCGTCTCCGCTGCGGTGCGGCGAATGGACCGGCTCGCTGGCCGGCCGATTTCCGAGGACGAGTACCTGGTCTTCTTCGATCGCGTCTGGATGCGGCGCGACATCTACTGGGTGGGGATGGCGCTGTGGGTGTTTCTGCTCTTCCGGGGCCGCCCCGGCCGCTGGAGCTTCCGCTCGCGGGAGGAGAGCGTGCGCGAGGGCTGGCGTTATGCGCCGGGGTTCGCCTTCCGCTGGCTCTTCCTGCTCGCCTTCTTCCTCGCGCCGGTGCTCGCCCTGCTGCTCTTCCCGGCGGCCCTGCTCGCCGCCTTCCCTCCCCGGCGGACATGGGCGCGGCTGCTCCTGATCCTGGCCGGGCTCCTGCCGCTCCTGATCTACGCGGCGGCCCTGGCGATCGCGTTCCTCGGGGGGATGGCCTCGCGGAAGGCCGGTTTCCTCGGAGGCTGGCCCGCGGCGGTCCTGATTCCCGGGGCCGCCGTGGCCTTCGTCCTCCTGATGTGGTTTACAGGAAGATCTCGAAGAGAGGAATCTCCAGTCCGGGAAAGTACGGGCTGGTCAGGAGATCCCGCGCCGCAGCCGTGAGCTCAGTGACCTGCTGGAGGCGCTCCGCCGACCTGCGATAGATGCGGGCCTCGTTGCGTTTCGGATCGACCACCCAGTACTCCTGGACACCGAGGAGCTCATAGCGCTCCAGCTTGATGCCCTCGTCCCGCTTCCGCGTCGAATCGGAGAGGACCTCGACCACCAGGTCCGGGGCACCCTGGACGTTCTTCTCCGTGAGGATCTTCATGCTCGCGTTGGAGATGAACAGGAGATCCGGCTGGACGACGTCGTGCCTGTCCAGCAGGACGTCAATTGGAGCGATGTAGAGTCGGCCACGCCGATGCTGACGGAGGTACGACTCAATCCACCAGGTCAGTTGGACGACGACGCTCTGATGCTTCGGGTACGGGGCCGCCGTCACGTATTGCTCCCCGTCGAGGATCTCGTGGCGGTTCCTGTCTTCCGGGAAGAGCAGGTAGTCCTCGTAGGTGAGCTTGCGATTTAGCATGGAGGCACGATCCTCGGATCGGAAGAAGTTCCGGCAGAGGATATCCCAGGTAATGCCGTCGCGGAACTCCTCCTTCCCAACCACGAAAGCTCTCCGACCTCTCCGTGAGCTGCGGAAGCCTCTCCCCGAGCCTCTCGGGTGCATCCCTGAGCCTCTCGGGTATATAACAGAGTCGCTCAGGTATATAACCGAGTCACTCGGGGACCTCCCTGAGTGGCTCGGGTGCATCCCCGAGTCGCTCAGGGCCATCCCCGAGTGGCTCGGGTACATCCCCGAGTCGCTCGGGGCCATCCCCGAGTCGCTCGGGT
>DASUNJ010000016.1:0-6983 GCA_036277235.1 Thermoanaerobaculia bacterium
AGCAGGAACCAGGTCATGATCGCCACGACGGCCAGGGCGGCGATCATCAGGAAGAGGAGGTTGCGGCTGCGGGGCGCGCTCTCCCCCACGTGGACCTCGCCCACCGGGGCCAGCGCGGCGAGTATTGGCTCCCGGAGCGGCTCGGGCTCGAGCTCCGGCTCGGGCTCCGGCTCGGGAAACGGCGGCGCGGGCCACTCGGGAGCCGCGAAGGAGCCTTCCAGCTCCAGCGCAAGCTCCCGCTCCAGCTCGGGGGCCGGAGCCGCCACCGGGTAGGCCGGCACGCTCCAGTCGCCGCTGGACGGTTCCTCCTCCAGGACCTTCTGCACCCAGGCCGCCAGGTCGGTGGGATCGGGCGACAGGCCGCGCGCGTGGAGCACGGACTCGATCTTCTGCTTCATCTCGCCGGCGCTGGCGAACCGGCTCTGCGGGTCGTAGGCCAGGGCGCGGGCCACGATCTCGTCCACCTCGACCGGGATCGACGGGTCGGTCTGCCGCGTGGAGCGGATCTGCCCCTGGCGCACCGACTCCAGCACCGAGATCTCGGTGTCGCCGGTGAACAGGCGGTCGCCGGTGAGCATCTCGTAGAGCACCGAGCCCAGCGAGAAGAGGTCCGAGCGCGCGTCGACCGCCCGGCCCCAGGCCTGCTCGGGGGACATGTACTGCAGCTTCCCCTTGAGCGCTCCCATCTGGGTCTGGCCCGCCTTGGACACGGCCTTGGCGATGCCGAAGTCGCAGAGCTTGACGTCCCCCTCCAGGCTGAGGAGCACGTTCTGGGGGGAGACGTCGCGGTGTACCAAACCCATCTCCCGGTCCTCGAAGTCCCGCTTGCGGTGGGCGTAGTCGAGGGCGCTGGCCAGCCGCGCGGCGATGAACAGTGCCAGCCCGAGAGGAACGCGCACCCCCTTGCGCCGGCCGGCGTTCATCAGCGAGCGCAGGTCCTTGCCTTCGACATACTCCATGGCGATGTAGTAGTCGCGGCCGATCTTGCCGAGGTCGTAGATATGGACGATGTTCGGGTGGCTGAGCTGCGCCGCCAGCTTCGCCTCGTCGATGAACATGCCGACGAACTCGGAGTTGTCGGTCATGTGGGGCAGGATCTTCTTGATGGCGACGGTCTTCTGGAACCCCTCGACGCCGCGCATCCGCGCCTTCCAGACCTCGGCCATGCCGCCGGCCGCGATCTTCTCCAGCAGGGTGTACTGGCCGAAGCGCTCGCCCCCCTCCATGGCTTCCGCGATGTCGGCGAGGGCCGGAAGCTGGATGCGCTGCGTGGCGGCGGCATCCATGACGCTGCGGCCGGCCGGAGCGGGGATCGGCGCCGGGATGGGCTCGGGGATCGGCGGCCAGTCGGGCACCTCGGGCGGCTCCGGGATGGCCTCGATGACGGGTTCGTGTACCTCCTCCGGAATGGCCTCCAAGAGAGGCTCGGGCTCCGGCAGGACGACCTCCTCGACCGGGGGAGGAGGCGGCGCTGCAGCGACCGGTGCTGCCAGGGGAGGCGCCGGTTGCGGGATCGGGATCGGTTTCGTAGGGGGCTCGGACCGGCGGGGCCGGGCGAGCTCCTCCAGCGCGGAGATGTCGATCGGTCCCGTGTTGCGCGCCTTGGACGGTGCGGATGGCTTCGGCCGTCCGAGCTCCAGGGTCGAGAGCGTCCGGCTCAGCATGGCATCGACGTCCCCGGAGGTCTCGGTCCGGCGGGGAGGGGCCGGAGGAGGTGCGGCCGGCTTCGGAGGAGCGGGCGCCGGCGGAGCCGCCGCGCGAGGTGCCTGGGGCTTCTTCTGGGGCTCTCCCCCCAGCCCGAAGACGCCCGAGAGCGTCTGCTCCAGCTTGCGGTTGAGCTCGTCGTCGTCCCGGAGCGGGGGCGCGGGCCGCGGCGGGGCGGCTGGAGCCGGAGCGGGCCGCAGGGCGGGAGTGAAGGACGCGGCAGCTCCGATCTCCGCGGGCGAGTCCGCCTCGACCTCGGCCAGAACGTCGCCGAAGATGTCGTGCGAGGTGAGCATCACCGACGAAGAAGCAGCTGGTACCTCGGGCCCGGTCGCCTTCTTGACGTTGCGCTGCACCACGAGGCGCAGCTCCTGGTCCGTGAACGGCTTGTTCAGGTGGTCGTCGGCCCCGATCTCCGCAAACGGGCCTGCGCTCTCGGAGAGCAGCCCCACGACGCCGGGGCCGCCGGCCCGCCGGGAGAAGAGGTTGATGATGTTCTCCGCGCCCGGCACCTCGGAGCTGACGAGGATCAGCGCCGGGTGCTCGGCGGCCGCCACTTGCAGGGCCGACTCGGACCGGTCCAGCAGACGGATGTTCCAGCCGTCGGCGCCCAGGGCGGCATGAATCCGCTCGATGTAACGAGGCTCGGGCTCGACGACGAGGATCGAGGACATGGGGAACTCTCCTGCGAAAGACAAGCCTTTCTAACACTCCCAACCGCGGGAGTCAATCCAGAGGGCATCCAAGCGCCTGATTTTTGAGAGATTTACCGCACCGGTGTAGAATCGGAGACCCATGTCAGGCCATAGCAAGTGGAGCACGATCAAGCACAAGAAGGCGACGACGGACCTTCGCCGCGGAAAGCTGTTCTCGAAGATCCTCAAGGAGATCACGGTGGCCGCCCGCATGGGCGGCGGCGATCCCAAGGGCAACCCCCGGCTGCGCACCGCGCTCCTCGACGCGCGCTCGAACAGCGTCCCCGGCGACAACATCGACCGCGCCATCAAGAAGGGCACCGGCGAGCTCGAAGGCGAGACCTATGACGAGGTCATCTACGAGGGCTACGGCCCCGGCGGAGTGGCGGTGCTCGTCGAAGCGGCGACCGACAACCGCAACCGCACCACCGCCGAGGTCCGCCACCTCTTCACCCGCCACGGCGGCAGCCTGGCCGAAGCGGGCAGCGTCGCCTGGATGTTCAAGCGCCGCGGCTGGTTCAGCATCGAGCGGAGCACGCCATCCGGGGAAATGACGGAAGAGCAGCTCATGGAGCTCGCCCTGGAGCTGGGGGTCGACGACATCTCCGTCGAGGAGGACCGGTACGAGATGTACACGGCCCTGGAGGACTTCTCCGCCATCCAGGAGGCGCTGGAGACCCGCGAAATCCCCCTCGCGGCCAAGGAGCTGGCGATGATCCCCCAGACCACGATCGAGATCCCCGCCGCCCGCGCCAACCAGATCCTGCGCCTGCTCGAAGGCCTGGAAGACCACGACGACGTCCAGAAGGTCTGGGCCAACCTCGACATCGACGAGAGTGTGCTGGCCTAAAGTGATCATCCTGGGCCTCGATCCGGGCAGTCTCCACACCGGCTACGGCCTGGTCGAGAGGCACGGCTCCGCGCTGCGGGCGGTGGAGGCCGGCCGGATCTCCTGCCCCAAGGCCCAGGCCGTCCCCGCCCGGCTGGCCCATCTCTCAACCTGCCTCGGCGAGCTGCTGGACCGCTGCCAGCCCGACCTCGCCGTGCTGGAGACCCCGTTCCACGGCCTGAACAGCAAGTCCCTGATCGTGCTCGCCGAGGCGCGGGGAGTCCTCCTCGCGGTCCTCGCCGGGCGCGGGCTGGAGATCCGGGAGTACACGCCGGCCGAGGTCAAGTCGGCGGTCACCGGCAACGGCCGGGCCGACAAGGACCAGGTGGCGCGCATGGTCCGGCTGCTGCTCGCAGCCCGCGAGCCGGTGGGGACACCGGGCTGGGCGAGCGACGCCACCGACGCCCTGGCCGTGGCCCTCTGCTGCGCGCAACGCCTCCGCTTCGACCGCCTTCGGGACCAGGTTGTGCTGTCCTGAGGGGATGTGACTATAATCGCTCCTCTCAGAGCACCGGGGCTTACAGGCCGATAAAACATGGCATTCCAGGGATCTCTCAAGGAGCTACCTCTTCCCGACATCATCCAGCTCGTCTCGGTGTCGGGGAAGACGGGTGTGTTCGAGCTGCGCCGCAACGGCGACTCCACGGGGGAGATCTACCTGCGCGGCGGCCACATCGTGCACGCGCACGTCGGCGACCTGCAGGGGGAAGAGGCGGTCTACGAGCTGGCCATCTGGCCCGAGGGCGAGTTCGTCTTCACGCCCGGCACCGAGACCCAGCTCACCACCATCCAGAAGTCGAACACCAACCTCCTGATGGAGGCGGCGCGCCGCATCGACGAGTGGCAGGTGCTCTCCAAGCGCATCCCCTCCACCCGCCTGGTGCCGGTCTTCACCAACCAGGCGGCGACCACGTCGGTCTCGCTCACCCCGCAGGAGTGGGGCCTGATCTGCAAGATCGACGAGCGCCGGTCCATCGAAGAGATCGCGGTCGGCCTGGACATGAGCGCCTTCGAGGTCTGCAAGCTCCTCTACGGGCTGATCACCTCCGGCCTGGTCTCGCTCCACGAGGACCTGAGCCGCCTGGGCACCGAGCGCCTGCGCACCATGAGCTCGCAGGACCTCCACGAGGTTGCCGAGAACATCCACCAGCAGGCGCGCGGCATCCTCTCCGGCCACCCGCGCCAGATGGAGCTGGAAGTCCCCTTCCGCATGAGCAAGGCCGAGATGGACGCCGGCCGCGGCGTCGAGGCCGTCCTCGATCTCGTCCGAGCCGAGGAGAAGGTCGTCTCCGCCTCCCTCGGACCCCACCAGAGCAAGGCGTTCCTCGAGCGGATCGCACAGCTTCTGGGGGCGTAGGCGCGGGTTAGAATCCCGCGCATGCAACGTACCCTCTCCGCGGCCCTGCTCCTCCTGATCCTGGGTACCGTCCCCCTCTTCGCTCAAGAGCCGGAGGAGACTCCCGAGGAAACTCCGGCGCCGGAGGCGACCCCGTCCCCGGAGCCCGCGCCCCCCGAGCCCGCTCCGGGAGAAACTCCGCCGCCAGCTGAAATCCCGGCGGGGGAAGAGGAGCCCCGGCCCAAGCCGCCCAGCGAGCGCTACCTGCCGCGGCTCGACGTCTACTTCCCCGAAGGCGACCTCGACCTGCGGGTGAACCGCCTCATCAACAAGGTCTTCTTCGAAGGCCAGGTGAAGTACAATTTCATCAAGGGTGATATTTCGGCCTTCCTGAGATACCGCTACTACGGCTTCCAGCGCGTCACCCAGTTCACCGTGTTCGATGCGATCGAGTTCGACGATGTCGAAGACTTCAGCAGCGATTTCGACCGGGTGCGCGGCACGCTGCTGCTCATGCAGTGGCCGCACAGCTACCACCAGCGCACGTTCCTCCTGGCGGAGCTCGACCGGATCAGCACCAACAAGGAGGACGTGGCCCAGATCCTGCGCCTCGGCCGGACGAACACCTTCCTCCGCTTCGGCTATCAGCTCGGCACCCCCGAGGACGCCCGGTCCAACGCGATCGTCGGCGAGACCCGCGCCCGCAGCGAGCGCCTGTTCACGGCCTTTCGCGAGATCGGCCCCGGCGGCTTCGGCTTCACCGGCGCCGTCACCTCGGGCATCGACATCGGCATCGGCGACTTCGACTACCTCAAGCTGGAGACCGAGGTGCTGAAGAGGTTCGACGTCTCCGACCGGACCTTCCTGGTGGGCCGGCTGCACGCCGGCTCCTTCCTGCGCAAAGGCCTCCGGGACCGCGAGGACCTGCCCGAGGACTTCAACGAGTTCGACGAGCTGTCGATCCCGCTCAGCGAATACTTCCGCCTCGACGGCCGCGAGAACCTCAAGGGGATCAGCGAAAGGCTGCGCGGCACGGACGAGATTCACACGACCTGGGAGTATTTCTTTCCCTGGTTTCTCGGCGCCGACCACAAGTTCCTCAAGCTCACCTGGCAGAACTGGTACTGGATCCTTTACGGCGGCGTGGGGAATATCGGTTTGGATAGAGATATTTACACCGACTTCGGCGCGTACGTCCCCGATGTCGGGATCGGGTTCGAGTCCTCCTTCAACCTGAGGAAGTACAGGTTCTTCCTTTCCGGAATTGTGGCACAAGCTTTGAAAGGAGATGGGGGAGTGGAGGCGCGTGTCTCCGTCAAGTCGTACCGCTGAACCCCGCTCTTCGGTCCACGGCTTGGCAGGAAGGCACGCCGTGGAGGAGGAGCGTTCCACGGAAAGTAGGGCAAATTCCGCAGAGGCTGGCCCCTGAAGGGGTCCTCTGCCGTTTCCCAGGCTTATAGGCCGGAGGAGAGCGCATGAAAAAACTCAATTTGTTGTTGTTGGTGGCGCTGGTGGGCCTATGGCCCATGCTGGCGTCGGCAGGAGAGGAAGCAAATGGACCGACGGCGACAGGAGAGACGGGGCTCTTCACCCTGCTCAGCGGTGAAACTCTGCCTCAAGGCGGGTGGTCCTTCGGTCTCTATTACAACAACTGGGACCGCATCCTCGACATCGACGGCTTCGAGCCGGAAGAGGACATCAGCGTCGATTGGAACCGGTTGAGCGCCAGTCTCGGGTACGGCTTCACGGACCGTTTTGAGATGAGCCTGATGGTCCCGTACGACGACCTCGAGATTGACGACGACGACCTGTTCTTCGACGATGAGGAGCCCGATGCCAGCGGAATCGGCAATGCCCGTCTCGGCACGAAGTTCCGGCTGATCGGCGCCCGCGGCGAGGAAGGGACCAAGATGGCCCTGAACCTCTTCGCCGAGCTCCCGACCGGCGATGACGACGTGGCCTCCGACGACGTCGGGTTCGGCGCCGGCCTCGGCTGGAGCCGTGCGAACTGGGTCTTCGACGTCGGCTACCGGGATCCGGGTGACGACGACGACGTGGACATCGCCGAGGAGCTTCACGCCGGAATCGGCTATGCCTCGGCGATCAGCGACCGCTTCGACTGGATCACCGAGGTGGCCGGCACCTTCTACAGCAGCTCCGACGTCGGTTACGAAGATGCCATCGATCTCACCACCGGCGGCCGTCTCTGGCTCGGCGACGGCAACTGGGCATTCAACTTCGCGCTGCGCACCGACCTGATGCAGCTCGGAGACATCGACGAGCACTGCCCGATCGGCGGTCTTCTCGGCCTGACGCTCTTCCCCCGGATGTTCCAGGAGGAAGAGGTCATTCCGCCGCC
>DASUNJ010000017.1:0-3805 GCA_036277235.1 Thermoanaerobaculia bacterium
CCTGCGGTCGCCCGTTGCCTGTCGCCGTCCAACAACCCGCGCCTCGATCGTGTCTCCTGAAAGAAGGAATGAAAGCGGCGGTGTCCGGTGCCGGGAGGACTTCCCGGATCGGATTGCCGACCCGGGAGGACACGAGATGAGATATCGAGACCTTACAATCGATTTGCGCTCGGCGAAGCTGGGAGGGTTCGAGGCCCGGATGGGCGGTCAGGACGCGCCGGTGCCATTCCCCATGCCGGTCGAGAGGGACAAGCTCCTCGACCTGCTGTCGGTGCTGCACGAGCGGGCGAGCCCCGAGGGTCGCGCGACGACCGAGGCGCCGGACCTGCGGGCCGTCGGAGAGGCTCTCTACCAGTCGCTCTTCCGCGACGGGCTGGCCGAGCGGTTCGAGGAGCACCGGAAAAAGAGATCAACCGGGGTCCGGATCCGCCTTCGATTCGACTTCAGGGATGTGGAGGCCGAGTACCTGTCGTCCGTGCCCTGGGAACTGCTTCGGGACGGCGTATTCCTTGCGGCGGACCCCGCCACGCTGCTGGTTCGGGATGTCGTCCGTTCGATGCGGAAGCGCCCGTTGGTCGTCAAGGCGCCGCTCCGCGTCCTGCTCGTGGGAGCGGCGATTCCCGGCACCGAGGAGGAGCAACTGGTGGTGCGGGAGAGAAAGCTGATCGCCAGGAGTCTGAAGCCTCTCGTTGACGAAGGACAGGTTGATCTGGTCGAGCTGGAAAGCCTCTCGCTCGACAACCTCCGCGACGCTCTGCTGAGCCGGAACGAGCCGGTTCACATCCTCCATTTCATCGGGCACGGCGGCTATGACCCTGCGTCGGGCTTTGGAGCCGTTTTCTTCGTCGGGCCGGATGGCCGCGAGCACCAGGTGAGCGGAGAAACGTTCGCCGCTCATCTCAAGGGCATTCCCTGGCTGCGGCTCGTAGTGCTCAACTCCTGCGAGACGGCGCGCTACAAGGGACGGGCCGCTGCCTTCCACTTGGGTGTGGCCGCGGCCCTTCTGGAGCGCACCGAGGTGCAGGCGGTGGTAGCCCATCAGCACGCGATCTCTTTCGAGGGGGCAGTCCGGTTCAGCGATACCTTTTATCGCCGGATCGCCGCGGGAGACGAGGTGGAGGTGGCTGTCACGGACATGAGGCTGAGGCTCAGGCATGAAAGCGATGAGTGGGCGACGCCGGTTCTCTTCCTCTCTTCCCGCAATGGAAAGATTTTCGATTTCGATCCTGCCAAGCCGCCCACGATTGATGTGCTACGTCCCGACGGGGAGCCGGTCCGTCTCGGCGTGCGGAGCATCGATGGCTGGGGCAAGGACATGGAGGACTGGAACGACAAGCTCCTCGATCTCACCGAATATTTCGACGGCCGGTACATCAAAGAGCAGCCCTGGTGGCAGGAGAAGGTCTTTCCCCGGCTGCAGAGATTCCTCGTCACCAATGCGGTCGAGAGCCGGCAACTGGTGCTCGACTTTGCTGCCCACTCGTCGATCGCGTTTGCGGCCGGTTGGGTGCTGGAATCCAAGAGCGGTCTCGACGTATGGGTGCGCCAGCGGACGCAGACCGAGCTGGTGCTCGACTGGCATCCGAAGGATCATCAAAAGCATCCGGTGCCCGAGGGTCCTCTCTGGCTGGACGAGCCGGACGACGAGCTTTCGCGCAAGGGTCCGGACATCGCGGTGGCCCTTGCGGTCAGCCAGCCCAGGGTTGCGGAGCACGTCAAGAACTATGTCCGTCGCAAGAAGCTCCCGGTGGGGCGCATTCTCCGGGCCACGATCGCTCCGGAGCCTGCGCAGCGCTCGGTCGCGGGAGGAGCCCACTCCCTGCTGCTGGCGCAGGCACTCGTCTCGCGCATCCGTCTGCGCCGTCCTCATGAGCGCAACGGCACCTGCCATCTCTTCTGCGCCGCACCCAACGCCCTGGTGTTCTACCTGGGCCAGCTCTCACGCTCGTTCGGCCGGATCGTGCTCTACGAGCACCCCTTCGGAGCGGCGGAAGCCTTCGGAAAGTACCAGCCCTCGATCGAGCTGGTGGCGCCCGGCCCGTCCGGGGACGAGTGGTAGCGCCATGCAGTTGATCCCATTCCCGCTCTCGGGGGTGAGGGCCTCCGCTGGCCTCAACTTCCCTTTTGTGGAAAGCTTGGCTTGGCATGCCGTCGAACCATGGGCAGGGAGGAGAGTCGTCTCATCCGGCCGCGGCCGGCCGGGAGGACGAGGAGATCCTCGCGGCTGTCCGGGCGCTCCAGTCCGGAGCGGGACCCGATGCGTTCGCTCCCATCGCCCGCCGGTTCACAAGGCCCCTCAACAACTTCTTTTCCAACCGGCCGGAGCTGCGGGACCAGGCGGAGGACCTCACCCAGGCCACGCTCCTGAAGGTCTACGAGAAGGTTGGCACGTACCGCTTCGAAGCGGCGTTCTCCACCTGGCTCCGGCAGATCGCGGAGAACATCTGGAAGAACGCGGTCCGCGATTTACAGACGGCGAAGCGGGGAGCGCCGGTGCAGTCTCTGGATTCGGTCGTGGACGAGGACAGGGAGGAGCCGGCGTCTTTGAGGATCCCCGACGAGGCGCCCACTCCCGAGCAGGCGGCCCTGGCGCAGGAGGGGGTGAGATTCTTGCGCGAAGCGATCGAAGCGCTCCCGCAGGGGATGCGCCAGTGCGCCGAGCTGCGCCTCTTCGCGGACCTCAAGTACCGGGAGATCGCCGAAGCGACGGGCATCGGGCTCAACAGTGTACGCTCTCAACTCTTCGAGGCGCGCAAGCGCCTCAAGCCGGTCCTGGACGAGTACTTCCACGGGGCCGAGCTCTGAGGGACGAGTTTGGGACGCGAAGACCTCGACAACGCGCTCAAGGCCATCATGGCGGCAAAACGTGAGGAGCTGGGCGAGCCTCCCACTCCGGAAGAGCTGCTCGCCTACCGGGATGGCCGGCTGGACCCTGCCGCGCGGCAGTCCGTCGCCGACCGGCTCGCGGTCTATCCCGATGCCGCCCGCACCCTGGCCGACCTCTCGGCCTTTCCCGAGGTGGAGCCGGCGCCGGGCACGCCGGAGCTGTCGGACGGCGAGGTCGAGGCGCGGTGGCAGGCCCTGCGGCAGAAGCTTGGGGAGGTGGAGAGGCCCCTCACCCCCAGCCCCTCTCCCATCGCACACCCTTCCACCGGGAGAGGGGAGCTCCTTTCTACTCGTCCCGAAGCTTTTTCCCCCTCTCCCGGTCGGCGGGAGGGCGATGGGAGAGGGGCCAGGGGTGAGGGGGCAGCTCAGTCTTCGATGTTCCGGCTTGCGGCGGCGGCGATCGTGTCCCTGGGGATCGGCTTCCTTGCCGGGCGCGGGTCGCGTCCCGATCTTCCGATGGGGGCGGTCAACGTCGCGATCGTTGAGCTGACTCCGGAGGAGGAGGGGGGCACCCGCTCGACTTCCGAGGTCGAGCTGTCGGACGCCTCCGAGGAGCTGGTGCTCGTCCTGGGCCCCCCGGACGCGAGGGAGTTTCCGGACTACGAGGCGGAAGTCCTCGATGCGGAGGGGGCCCGGCGGTGGTCCAGGCAGGGCCTTCAGCCGACGCCCCTGGGAACCTTCCACCTCGCCTTCCGCCGTGACGCCCTGCCTCCGGGTACCTATCGCATCCACCTCTTCGGCCGCGAGGGAGAGCGCCAGACGCCGCTGGCCACCTATGAGCTGCGTCTCGTCGGGGAAGCTGAGGGTGACTGAGAAGCCTGCCCGCCGGAAGCCCTCACCCCCTGACCCCCTCTCCAATCGCACTCCCGCCCGACCGGGAGAGGGGGAACAACAAGGGAGGGGGCGCCCCTCTCCCGGG
>DASUNJ010000018.1:0-7591 GCA_036277235.1 Thermoanaerobaculia bacterium
CGAAATACACCAAGGCCGGCGCCATGCAGGAAGAGCAGGCGCATCACCTCTATGGCGCCATCCGCGCGCAGGCGTCGACCGAGTTCGGCTCCATCCAGCAGCACCGGCTCACCCTGGCCCGCGCCCAGGACGAGGAGGAGCAGTTCTGGATCCTCCGCATGATGGCCGAGGAGCTGCGCCATGGCTATCAGATGCTCCACCTGCTGGTCGAGGACGACTGGACCTCGGTCTCCAAGGAATCGTCCTCGGACACGATCGAAGCCATCCTGTCGATGAACACCGGCTCCCACCTGCTGGGCGCCTTCAACATCGACTTCGACTCCTTCGTCGACAACGTGGTGTTCTGCGCGCTGATCGACCGCGTGGGCAAGTACCAGCTCGCCATGCAGAAGATCAGCTCGTACCAGCCGATGGCCGAGAGCATGCCGCAGATGTTGCGCGAGGAGGCCTTCCACCTGGCCTCGGGCGTGGTGCCGATGCGGCGCTGGATGATGCAGGCGGCCAAGGGCGAGGGGCTGATCAGCGTGGACATGCTCCAGCGCGCCATCAACAAGTGGCTGCCCCGCGGCCTGGAGATGTTCGGCGACGAGCGTGGCGGCGGCACCAACGTCCGCTACGGCCTCAAGCCGATGAAGAACGCCGAGGCGCAGCAGCAGTTCTACGTGGAGGTCGGCAAGCTCGTCCGCGACCTGAACGTCCGCTACCTGCGGGCGCGCGTGCCGTCCTTCGGCCCCAGCGAGGCGGATGCCGCCCTGGACCGCATCCTGGCCGGCGAGACGCTCGAGGGCATCCGGCGGGAGGACCTCCTGCACATGCCGCACCCCGAGTTCTACCGCCGGCGCGGCGTGCCGGCCTTCAAGATGACCGGCTTCGCGGGCGAGAGCTTCTCCGAGCTGCCCGCCTATCTCCGGCACCTGGAGCAGCACCTGCCCGACGCCTACCGCGCGGGCCGCGACTACCTGGAGTACGTGGACACGCTGAGGCAGGTGGCGCGCGGCGAGCTGGAGGCCAAGGAGGCCGCGGCGCGCATGCCCACCCTGCGGCGGGTCGGCGGCTCCTGCCCCTGCTCCAAGTCGGTGCGCTGGGTCGTGGACGAGCCCCGTCTGAATGCGGACAACCCTGCCGCTATCGAATCTCCCGTCCCGGCAACGGCCTGAACGGGCGACCCGGAAACCAATGAGCATCTTCAATCGGCTGCTGGTCACGGGTCTGCCCGTCGTCCCCAAGCCCCTTGTCGGCCGGGTCGCCTCCCGCTACGTGGCGGGGGAGACCCTGGCCGACGCCGTCCGGGTGGTCCGCAACCTCAACCAGCAGGGTGCCATGGGCACCATCGACGTCCTCGGCGAGGAGGTCAAGGAGCGGGAGAAGGCCCTGGAGGCGGTAGAGGAGTACCTGCAAGTTTTCGACACCATCGCCGCCGAGGGGCTGGACTCCAACGTCTCCATCAAGCCGACCCTCCTGGGGCTCAAGATCGACGAGTCCTTCTGCCGCGACAACATCGAGCGTATCGTCGTCAAGGCCAAGGAGCACGGCAACTTCGTCCGCATCGACATGGAGGACAACACCACCACCGATGCGACGCTGCGCATCTTCCACGAGCTCTACGCCCGTTACGGCAACGTGGGGCCGGTGCTCCAGGCCTACATGCGCCGCACCCTGTCCGATGTCGCCGCCCTGCCCGAGGGCTCGACCGTGCGGCTGTGCAAGGGGATCTACGTCGAGCCGCGGACGATCGCCTGGAAGGGCTTCGAGACCGTGCAGGCGAACTTCGTGCGGGCGCTGGAGAAGCTGATCGAGCGCGGCGTCTACCCCGGCATCGCTACCCACGACGAGTACCTGACCTGCCGGGCGGTCGGCCTGATCGACAAGCACGGCCTGCGGCGCGAGCAGTACGAGTTCCAGATGCTCCTGGGGGTCGACGAGGAGCTGCGCCGCATCCTGATCGCGGGCGGTCACCGATTGAGGGTCTACGTCCCCTACGGCCGCGACTGGTATCCCTACTCCATGCGCCGCCTGCGCGAGAACCCCGAGGTCGCCCGCCACGTGCTCAAGGCGATGCTCTCCGGCCGGTGATTTTGACGGCCCGGCGGCCGGGTGGTACGATCTCATTGATCCGAATCGACCCGCAAACGTTCGTAAACGCCTGAATCTTCTTATCCATGGACGAAAGACAGCGCCTGCAGCCCGTCGACCGTATCGACCGTGGAGACGGCGAGACGGACGGCATCGACGCCTCCTCGATCCAGGAGAGCGGCCTCACCCAGACGTTCCAGACCGGGACGCGGGAGCGGGCGGTGCGCGGGCTCGCCCAGGCGGGGGAGTCCGAGGCGGACATCATCCTGATCGCGCACCCCGAGGGTCAGCGCCTGGGCTCGCGCTTCCGCCTGTCCCCGGGGAACAGCCTGGAGATCGGCCGTTCCAGCTCGGTCGCCATCAGCCTGCCCGAGGTCATGTCGATCTCGCGCAAGCACGCGCGGCTGCGCTACGTCGGCTCGGTGGTCACCGTCGAGGACCTGGGGAGCACGAACGGCACCTATGTCAACGGCCAGGCCATCCACGGCCGGACGGTGCTGAAGACCGGCGACCGCTTCCAGACCGCCGCGGTCCATTTCAAGTTCCTGCACGAGCAGGACGTCGAGAGCGCCTACCACATGGCGATCTACGAGCTCGTGTCGCTGGACGGCCTGACCGAGATCTACAACAAGCGCAAGTTCGAGGAGGAGATCCAGCGCGAGTTCGCCCGCTCGCAGCGGCACGTGCGGCCGCTGTCGCTGGTCATCTTCGACCTGGACGAGTTCAAGCGGATCAACGACACGTACGGCCACCTGTGCGGCGACTTCGCGCTCAAGCAGGTGGCGTTGCTGGCCAGGGAGCTGGTGCGGCCGGAGCAGACGCTGGCCCGGGTCGGAGGGGACGAGTTCGTGATCCTTTCGCCCGAGACCACGGGGCCCCAGGCGGAGACGCTGGCGCTCAAGCTGCGCGACCGGGTGCTCGACCTCGACCACCGCTACGGCGACCTCAAGATCTCCCTGAGCTGCTCCTTCGGCGTGGCCCAGCTTGACGAGAAGATGGCCACGTCCCAGGACCTCTACCACGCCGCCGATCACGCCCTGCTCCTCTCGAAGAGGAGCGGGCGCAATCGCGTCGCGGTCTACACGCCCCCGGAATAGCTACCGCGATCCGGTGGTCGCGGTCTTCCCCTCGCCCAGCAGGAACTCCCTCATGAAGCGCACCAGCACGGCGCGCTGGTAGTCGGTGTTCGTCTTCTTCGAGAAGCCGTGCCCCTCGTCCTTGCCTACGAGGTACCAGACCGGCACGCCGCGGCCTTCGAGCGCGGCCACGATCTGGTCCGACTCGGAGAGCGGCACGCGCGGATCGTTCGCTCCCTGCGCGACCAGCAGCGGCCTGGTCATCTTCTGGACGTGCTTGATCGGGGCGATCTTCTCCAGGTACGCGCGCATCTTCGGATCGCGCTCGTCGCCGTACTCGACGCGCCGCAGGTCCTGGCGGTAGCCGCTGGTGTTCTGCAGGAAGGTGATGAAGTTGCTGATACCGACCGACTCGAAGGCGCAGCAGAGCCGGTCGCTGTAGTGGACGAGCGCGGCGAGCACCATGTAGCCGCCGTAGGAGCCGCCGCTCACCATGACGCGCTTCGAGTCGAGACCGGGCTGCGTGGCGATCCAGTCGAGCAGAGCGCCGATGTCCTTGACCGAGTCCTCGCGCCGCTCGCCGTTGTCCATCTTCAGGAAGCTCTTGCCGTAGCCGCTGGAACCGCGCACGTTGGGCACCAGGTAGACCACGCCCAGCTCGTTGATGAAGTAGTTGTTGCTGCCCAGGAAGCTGGGCCGCGACTGCCCCTCGGGGCCGCCGTGGATGTTGATGTACACCGGCCGGGGGCCGGGGAAGCGGTCGGCGGGCGGACGGTAGACGAAGGCCGGGATCTTGCGGCCGTCGAAGCTGGAGTAGTGGACCAGCTCGGGCTCGGCGAAGCTCGCGGTGTTGAGGCCGCCGGCCTCGCTGGCGGTCCAGCGCTCGAGCTTGCGGCTGTCCGCGTCGTAGCTGTAGACGTCCGAGGGCGCGCGCGCCCAACTGATGCTGAAGCCGATCTCGTGCGAGCCCGGGCGGAACTTGAGCCCGTTCGCGGCGCCCTTCGGCAGATCGGGTGCCGCGGCCTCCCCGCCGGCTTTGAGGTCGAAGATGTGGAGCTGGCTGAAGCCGTCCTCATTGGTCAGGAAGGCGAGCAGGTTGCCGTCGTCCGAAAGGTCGAAGTCCTCAATGTCCCAGGAGATGCCGCCGGAGACGACCGTCGTCTTGCCCGGCTTGCCCTGGTCATCGACGTCGATCCGCACGATGCGCAGGAACTCGCTGTCGAGGTCGTTGGCTGCATAGACCGAGCGCCCGTCCCTGGACCAGAGCCCGCCCTGGTAGGAGACCGGCTCGCTGCCGGCGGGCCGGCGCGGGGTCAGGGTGTGGATCTCGCCCGTCGCGACGTCGGCCCAGTGCAGGTAGCTCTCGTTGGCCGAGATGCCCTCGGTGAGGAGGATGCGGCGGTTGTCCGGGCTCCAGTCGAGGGGATTCCAGGCGCCCTTGAGCTCGGCCACGCGCCGCTCGCTCCCAGGCGTCGAGGGATCGGCGACGTAGAGGTCGAAGTCGCGGCCGTTGCGGGCGTTGCTGGCGTAGGCGAGGAGCTTGCCGTCGTTGGACCAGACCGGCGACACGTGGCGGCTCTTGCCGTCCGTGAAGCGCCGGGCCTTGCCGGTGATGGGATCCATGGCGAAGAACTGGAAGTTCTCGGCGCCGTCCTCGTTGAGAGCGTAGATGAACTGGCCCGGCTTGCCGGGGCGGTAGAGCGCGCCCATCACCGGGTCCTTGTAGTACGTGAGCTGGGTGCGGGCGCCCATGGGCATGGCGACCTCGTGGATCTGGGGGCTCTCGGCGAAGCGGGTGCGGACGAGCATCCGGCGCTCCGTCGGGTGCCAGTCCACGAAGTTGGCGGTGCGCAGGTTCTCGTAGGGGAGCAGCTCCTCGGTGCCCTCCTGCGGGATCTGGGGCACGTTGCGGGCGATGATGCTCTCCGGCACGGAGACCATCGGCGCGGGACCAGTGGCTGCCGAGACCAAGCCCGGAGCGATCAGGAGCGCGGACAGGATCGGGATGAAAATCTTCGAGCGCATTTGAGACCTCCGGGAGGTAGAATACAGGTGTGGGCCTGACAATCTTCTACAACTGCAACCGCTGCCCCGCCTATTGCTGTTCCTATCCGAGGATTCCAATTCAAGCCTCCGACGTCGAACGCCTGGCGCAGCATTTCGGGATCAGTACGCAAGCCGCCGCGCGAAAGTTTACCAAGAAGAGCGACGAGCCCGGTGAAATCGTCCTCAAGCACCAGCCGGACAAGACCTACGGCACGATCTGCCGCTTCCTGGACACCGACACCCGGCGCTGCACCGTCTACGAGGCAAGGCCCGAGATCTGCCGCACCTACCCCGGCACAGCCCGCTGCGGATACTACGACTTCCTCAGCTTCGAGCGCCGCGCCCAGGAAGACAGCGAGTTCATCCCCACCTGCTGGAACGGCCCGAAGGAGTAGCTCCTCACAGGCGAGCGACCGCCGCTCGAAGCCGAGCGGCTCCCGCTCAAGGCCGAGCGACTCCGGCTCAAGCACGAGCGATGCCCGCTCAGGAGCGAGCGGCTCCTGCTCGAAGCCGAGCGACTTGTGCTCGCAGGCGAGCGATGACCGCTCGAACAAGAGCGGCTCTCGCTCCAGGGCGAGCGGCTTCCGCTTGAGGACGAGCGGCTGCCGCTTCAAGCCGAGCGGCCTGCGCTCGCAGGCGAGCGGCTTCCACTCAGGGGCGAGCTTCAGGAGAGCATCGAGTCGATCGCGTCGCCGACCGGGATGAACCGGCCCTCCGGCCAGAGCCATTCGAGGCGGAGCCGGAAGCCGGGAAGCGCGAGCGAGGGAATCCCCCCGTCCTCCGGCGTCACCGGCTGGAGCCGAAGCCCGTGCCGCTGGAGGATCTCGGTCCGCATGGGGCCGGTCGGGTCGACAAGCCAGACCTCGCGGACGCCGGTGCGCTCGTAGGCCCGAAGCTTTGGACCGCGGTCGTAGCGGGCCGTGGAGGCGGAGAGGATCTCGATCACCAGGTCGGGCGCACCGGAGATCCCATGGCGCTCGATGAGCGAGATCCGGTCCCGCGACACGAAAAGGATGTCGGGCTGGTAGATCTGATCGTCCGCGAGCTTGACCGCCGACCGCGAGCCCCTCACCTCTCCGAGATCGAAGCGGTCGACGTACTCCCGGATCAGGTGGAAGAGGAAGCCGTGCAGCCGTTCGTGGATGTCGAGAGGAGAAGGGAACAGGATCAGGGCTCCGTCGATCAGCTCGGCCTTGCGCGCGTCCCGAGGAGCCTCCAGGGCACGGGCGAAGTACTCCTCGGCCGTCATCCGTCCCAGGATTTCAGCCTCGGCGGTCTCGTCATCCCCTCGGTAGGCGTGCTGCATGGATACCTCGGTGCGCTACGGGTCAACCTGCTTCGAGGAGATCTTACGCGGAAAGGGGAGCCGCGGCAAGCCATGGACCGCACGGACGGCTCCTGTGGAACGCCGGGGATTTTACGAAATGCGGAAGGGAGGCGGTCCCAGGGAAAGCGCCCGCTCGGCGGATGAGCGGTGCGCGAAGGGGCGGCCTCATCCCCGGCGCACGCACTGCGCAACGCTGGCGGATGGCCCGCAACGCGAGGGGAGCGCCTCCTCCCCGGAGCGCGCGCCGTGCAGCGACAGCGGCTGAGGTGCAACGCGTGGTAGAGACTCATCCCCGACGGGGCGGCCCTCGAACGACCGTATGCAGGCCCCAAGCAATGGGTAGCTATGTCTACCCATATGTGCGAGTAGCCTACCCAATGTTTTGGAGCGTCCGGTATATAGGACCTCTTGAATTCATATACCGGCAACACTCCAACATATAGAGAGGCCGCCTGCCCATTGCTTGGACGCGGCGGGTATATAGACGCCCTTCGCCTGCGAGGGGGAAGAGGCTCTTCTATATATCTGCCGCTGTAGGGTATATAGTCGGAGCGTCAACCATATAGATTCTTTACGAAAGCATATAGGCAGGGCGCTCGATGAGGGAAGGTGTGCTCACGAGCAATCCCTCAGGCTGCTCTCGGACCTCGCTCCCTACCTTCTGCGCATCCACGGCCAGCGCGACGAGATGGGCCTTGTCCTCAGATGCCGGGCGAACGTCCGGAAGGGTGTGCGCCTTCCCTGGGAGTTCCTCATGCCCCTGCGGGGCACCCGAAGATTGGGGAAAAATGTCGCACAGCGCCCTTTTTCAGAGCAGCGCCGGCGTCTCGCCAGCACTTGAAGGGTGGGCCGAAGGACCGGCCTTGTGGAGGGAGGCGAGAATTGCCGGCGTTCCGCCGATTGCTCCGGACATGCCGGCGAGACGCCAGCGCTGCTCTGAAAAATGCCTCCTATGCGGCCTCCTTCCGGGTGACTTGGTAGCCGAGATCCTCTAAGCGCTTGGTCAGCCGACGAACAACGACTTTTTGAGAGCGCTGATCGTGGTACGTAGCCCCCAACTCCTGGTAGG
>DASUNJ010000019.1:0-17702 GCA_036277235.1 Thermoanaerobaculia bacterium
CGCTCTGGGTCCAGACGGGCACGGAGTGCGTCTTCATCTCGATGCGCAGCGTGGTGTCGAGCACGCCGTTGAGGGCGGAGATCACCGGCGGCTCGACCAGGTCCTGGCCGAGCGTGCAGGCGGCACAGAAGCCCTGCGGCCTGGCAGCGGCCGGCAACAAGAGAAGGAGCAGGACAAGGAGACGGGCCATGGAGCCTACGGCTTTCATCCGCGGTACACGATCGTCCCCACGTGCCTGCCTTCGAGCGCTTCCCGGATGCGGCCGGGCTCGTGTCCGTTGACGATCTGAAAACGGTCCACCTGGCGGGCGTTCTCCAGCAGGTCGAGCAGCACAGGCTCGAACGGCAGCGTCTGGAAGGCCCGCTTCCGCAGCTCGGCCACGCCGATCTCCGGGATGAACGACGCGGACGGGTGCAGCTTCGGGTCGGCGTCGTAGAGGCCGTCCACGTCCTTGACCAGCGTCAGGCTGCGGCAGCCGAAGCACTCGGCCAGCAGGAACGCGCCCGCGTCCGTGCGGTGCGGCGGGATGCGTCCCACTCCGGGCGGGTGTTCCCACAAGGAGTACGGCGGCACGCCGCTGAACACGACTCCGGGAGCGCTGTGAATGAACAGCGGCAGCAGGTGGCCGAAGATTTCAGGCGGGATCGCCACCACGCCGTAGGGCGACAGGAGCGTGCCGAGCATGTGGGCATTGCCCAGGGCGTCGGCCGCCGCGACCTGGGCGAGCACGCCCGTGGGCAGCCCGAGGTCGATGCCGATCGAGAAGACGTGGCGGGTGCGCACGCCGCCGCCGGTGCCCAGGATCAACTTCCACGTTTTCAGGCAATCGGCGAGGACCTCGACCACGGGATAGACCACGCCGCGCCCGGCATCCATGATCGACCGGCCGCCGATCTTGAGGACGTGGGCGTCGGGCAGCATGCGGAAGACCGCGCCTTCGGTGGAGCGCTCCACCTGGCGGTCGAGGAGGCTCTCGCGCATCAGCAGGGAGTTGACGTGATGGGCCTTGGATTCGGTTTCGGTCACAGGCGCTCCTCAATCGACAGTGATGATCGTGCCCACGGGCTCGCCGTCCAGGGCGCGGGTGAGGTTGCCCGGCACCAGGCCGTTGATGACCTGGATCGAGCGGCGGTGCTGGGCGTTGTCCATCAGGTCGAGGACGGCCCGCTCCACGACCACGTCCTGGAGATCCAACTCGCGCAGCTCGGACACGGTGATGCGCGGGATGAAGCGTGCGCCGCGGTCCTTCTTGGGGTCGGCGGTGTAGAGGCCCTCCACGTCCTTGACGAAGATCATCGAGCGCGTTCCCAGGACCTCGCTCACCAGGTAGCTGCCGGTGTCGGTGCGGTGCGGCGGGATGCGGCCCACGGCCGGGTTCTGCTGCCAGTACACGTAAGGGGGCATGCCGAAGAAGATCACGGCGCCGCGCTCGGCCAGGTAGAGCGGGAGCTGCGCGAACTGCGCCGGCTCGATGAACGGGATGCCGTGCTTGGCGAGCAGGTAGTTGAGCATGCGGGCGTTCTGCATGCTGACGAACGTGCCGAGCACCGAGAGCACGCCGGTGGGCATGCCGAGGTCGAGGCCGACGCTGTAGGCATGGCGGGCACGCGTGCCCGCGCCCGTTCCAAGAATCATCTTGTGCCGCCCGAGATTGGCCACGACCTCGTCGATCAGGGGAAAGACCGCGACGCGTCCGCGGTCGATGAAGCTCTGGCCCCCGATCTTGATCACGTTGGCCTCGGGGAGGATCTGGACAGGCGCGGGTCCGCCGGTGCGCGCCAAAAGATCGCCGTCGGAGAGCGAGCCCTCGACGAGCGCCTGTCCGAGATCGGTCAGCAGGTTATCCATGCAGATTCATCCTTTCTATCCAGGCAGCCGCACGCTGTCGAGCACGTACGCTTCTTCCGTGTTCTGGAGGAGGTCGAGGCCGCCGAAAGTTTCCAAGGCCCAGGCTTCGAGCTCGCGCAGCACTTCCTCCTGGATGCCCGGCGGCAGGACGATGCCGCCGAGGCCTTCCTTGCCGCTCCACTGGTCCAGGGCCTCGCGCGGCGTCTGCCGGGCCGGCCAGCGCACGACCTCGGTCCGTTCGAGGTCCCGCGCTCCTTCGTCGAGCAGAGCCTGGAGCAGGCGGCGGCTGCCCGCGTCGCGGGGGGAGAACCCGAGATCGCGCAGCCGGCGCCGCATCTCCCGCGCCAAGCGTGCCTTGACGCTCTCCGGCTGGCGCTCCACCCGGCCGATCACGAGGGCGCCGCGCGGCGCCACGCGCAGCGCCTCGCCGACCACGTGCTCGCGCGGAAGGAGGTGGATGGCGCGCGAGCTGAAGATCACGTTTACGGAAGCGGCCGGCAGCGGCCAGGTCTTCATGCCGTCGGCCTGCACGAGGGGAGCCCGCGGCGAGCGCCGGCGGAAGACTTCCAGCATTCCGCGGGAGACGTCGAGACCGGCGTAGCGCACCGCGTGATGATCAGGGGGAGCCAGGAACCAGCGCCCGATCATCCCGGTGCCCGCCCCGATCTCCACGACGAGACCGCCCGGCCCGGCCTGCCCGACGCCGAGCACCGCCGCGGCGACGGCGCGGCAGTCGGCCTCCGGCAGGCCCACGCGGCGGTCGAAGTCTGCCGCCTGGGCGTCGAAGGAGGTGGGAGACCCGGGCATGCGTCTCATGAATTCCCTCCATCTCTCCACGGCAGCGCCGCGGGTTGGTGTCGAGCAGCGCGAGAAGTTTGCAGAGCTTAGACGGTCCCGGGTAAAACGGCAAGCCCGGGCAGGGCAGGATCGAGCCGGCTCGACCCTGCCCCGGGAATCACTTGCAGGCGGGGATCACTTGCAGGGGGGAAGCGCAGCGGGGAATGGGCCAGGCCCATGGCACTCTTCCGGCTGCCGCTTGGAGAGGCCGTACTTCCCCGCCGAGTCCGTGTTTTTGTCCGAGCACACCGTCTGGACGGAGAACATCATGCCGCGGTCCTCATGGCCCAGGAAGTGGCAGTGCAGCACGTACTCGCCGGTGAACTGCTCGTAGCGCTGCCGGGTGACGAACTGCGAGGTGGTGATCGCGATCGGGGTCGTCGGGTCCGTGGGCGGGCTCTTCGGAGTGGCCACCGCGTTGGGCATGGAGAACGTATCCATCCACACCGGCTCCGCGCCGTTCTGCGACATGGGCGTACCCTTGACGCTCATCAACTGGAAGGGGTTGGTGTGGATGTGGAACGGGTGCGGGAGCAACGTGTCGTTGCCCACCGTCCACTCCGCGGCCGTGCCGATGGTCGTCGTCACGTTGGCGCACGTCGAATCGAACTGGCGGCCGTCGATCGTGAACTTGGTGAGGGGGCTCTGGTTGTAGGGCCAGGGCTTGGCCGGTGTCATCCCCGAGATGAACTGCTGGAAGGTCATCTTGACCTCGCGCTTCTTCCCGGTGGCCGGATCGATCAGCTCCTGGTCGGTGATGTTCTGCAGGTATGGGGGCATCGGCGGCCACTGGGCCTTGGTCGGGAACGCCGGCGCCGCGGCCAGGGTCTTCCTGCGCGGCGACCTCTCGTTGCCCGCAATGCCGTCGTCGACGACGATCGTGAACAGAGCGGGCTCCCCGGGCCCCGGAGACATCGCCTCTTCCCGCATCATGAGCTGCCGCCTCCCGCCACCCGCGCCGCCCCTCTCGTCGCCATCGATGGGGATGATCTTGCGCTCCATGCGGAGGGGCTTGTTCTTCGGGGTCTCCGTCGTGGGAAGGAGGACCAGGAAGTCGGCCCGGTTTCCCGGCGCGAACCGCAACGTCGGGCTGCCCGTCGGGGCCGCGCAGGGGAAGTTCGGGCTGTTGGGATTGAAGTTGAACAGCGGCTGGCAGCCGTAGTTCACGGGCGAGAAGCGGACCCCGTCCATGGCGATCTGGCGGAATTGCACTTTCTCGGGGAACGTGATCTGGATCAGCGCCCCGGGGCTCATCGTGGCATTGACGAAACGCCAGCGCTGCATCTGGCCGGGCTGGACGGTGATGTTGGGCTGGATCTGTCCGTTGACCATGAACTGCGGCGCCTTCCCGTCCGGGCCGGCGTAGAAGTTCTCCTCCTGGTTGATCTGCTGGATGACGATCAGCTTCTCGTCGGTGTAGAACTGCTTGAGCCAGTCGTCGAAGGGGCCGTCGATGATCAGCGCGCCGGCCATGCCGTTGGCGATCTGCCCGCCCACGGAGCCGTGCTTGTGCGGGTGGTACCAATGGCTCCCCTCCGGCTGCGTCCAGCCGAACGGATCGACGCTGTACTTGTACTCCCCCACCACAACCTCGCCGTGGACGCCGTGCGCGCCGTGCTCATCGGGCTTCGAGCCGAACGGCTTCAGGTCCAGCAGGACGAAATCCTGCGGCGGCTGGGGAGAGGCGTGGCTGCCGTGGAAATGGAGGTTCGTCGTGTTCGCGCCGTGGAAGCAGTTGGGCGACTGCTGGGTGCATCTCGCGACGCAGCAGCACTCCTGCGGCGGCCGGGCGGCAGTGCAGTTCTTGATGAGGGCCTGCACCGCGGCCGGGCTGCAGTCGCACGCCTGGTTGGCAGGGCACACGTCGCCGCAGGCGTTGGCGTCGGCCTCGGGCGGCAGGTTGTTCTTGAGCAGGATCGTGAGCCTCTGCCCGCCCACGTCTTTTTCGTCCGCCTTGCGCAGGCGCAGGGTGGGGCCGGGATATCCCCAGCGCACTTGTCCTGTCTCGAAGTCCTTGTAGACGTAGGTGCGCAGCTTCATCTCCGTCGTGGTCCACGTTTTGTCCTGTTCGTTGTACGTCATCGGCACGCAGAGCGGCTTGAGCTGAACGTCGAGCTCCGTCGCCAGCTCCGGGGTCCCCGGAATGGCGCCGAGCACCGGCACCTTCTGGAGCTCCTCCCCCTGCTTCACCTTCCCGCACGGCGGGTTCTGACCCGGGAACGCCTGACCCATGGCGGCCGCCCAGGGCAACGCGGCGACGACCAGGACGGGGACCCACCTCCACGGTATGCACCTCATGAAATCCCTCCATCTCTCCGCGGCAGCGCCGCAGGTTGGTGGTTGACAACTCGAAGAATGCGCAGAGCTTAGACCCTCCCAGGGCAAACGGCAAGAAGGGCGGAGCGAGCGGGGCGGCCGGCCGGAGCCGGCCGCCTGTCAGGGCAACGTCACTTGCAGTCGTCGAGCGCGTCCTCGAGCGTGCCGGCGCATTCGGGCGTGCTGCCCGGCTGGCCGTAGAAGGCCGGCTTGTCCTTGCACACCGATTGGACGGAGAACATCATGCCGCGGTCCTCGTGCCCCAGGAAGTGGCAGTGCAGGACGTACTGGCCGGTGAACGTTTCGTAGCGCTGGCGCAGCTTGAGCGCGGTCGGAGTGATCTCGACCGGCGTCTTCAGGTCCTTGGGCGCGGCGTTGGGGACGGTCGTCGCCTTCGGCAGCGCGATGGCATCCATCCAGACCGGCTCCGGCTCGGTCTGGCCCTGCGGCGGCAGCGTCGAGCCGTTGAAGCTGGTCAGCTGGAAGGGGTTCGTGTGGATGTGGAACGGGTGGTTGAGCTTCGTGGCGTTGCTCACCGTCCATTCCGCGGCCGTGTCCAGCCGCATGGTTACGTTGGCGCAGCTCGCGTCGAACTGCTTGCCGTTGATGAAGAACTGGGTGAAAGACTTGGCGCCCCATGGCCAGGGCTGCGGGACGCAGTTCTCCACCTGTGGATCGCAGGGCTTGCTGCGCGCCACGACCTGCTGCCAGGCGATCGAGACCGGCGGGTTCGCCGCCACCTCGGCGTTGGTGATGTTCCTCAGGTAGTCCGGCATCTTCGGCCATTGCGCGGGATCGGGGAATACGACCGGCGCCGCGGTGGCCTTGAGCTTGCCCTCCTCGGGGGGCGCCGCGTCCTCGACGACCACCGTGAACAGCGAGGGCTCGGGCGTGCCCGGCGCCAGCGCTTCGTCACGGAGGAGGATCTTGCGCTGGCCCTCGTCGCTCATGCCGCCGACCACCTGGCGCTGCACCGTGAACCGCTTGGCCGCGCCCGCTTGGAGGCCGCCGGCAGCCTTCACCTTCACCAGGTAGTCCAGCCGGTTGCCGGGCGAGATCACCGGCGTGGGCGGAGTGGACGGGTTGGGATTGCAGGCGAAGTTGGGCGCGGTCGTGCTGGTCGGGTCGAAGCTGTACATCGGCTGGCACTTGTAGTTCGCGGGCGAGTAGCGGATCCCGTCCACGGCGATCTGGCGGTAGTCGAAGTTGGAGGGGAAAAAGAGCTTGATCTGGGCGCTCTGCTGCATGGTGGCGTTGATGAACCGCCACCGCTGGACCTCGCCGGCCTTGACCGTGATCGTGGGATTGACCTGGCCGTTGACCAGCGTCTGAGGTATTGGCGAGCCGGGCGTGAAAAGGTTCACGTTCGCGGAGATCTGCTGGAGCACGAAGATCCTTTCGACGAGGGGGATCCCCTTCTCCTTGTAAAAACCCAGCAGCCAGTCGTCGAAGGCGCCGTCGATGATCATCGCGCCCGACATGCCGTTCAACATCTGGACCGACGTCGATCCGTGCTTGTGCGGGTGGTACCAGTGGGTCCCCTCCGGCTGTTCCGGACCGAACTCCGGAATCAGGTAATCGTAGAAGCCGTACTCGACCTTGCTGTGCGCGCCGTGCGCCCCGTGCTCGGGCGCCGATCCTTCCTTCGGCCTTGCGCTCTCCGGCTTCAGCTCCAGCAGGACGAAATCCTGATGCTCCTGCGGCGAGATATGGCTGCCGTGGTAGTGGAGGTTGGTCGTTTCGTAGCCGTGGAAGCAGTTCGGCGCCTTCTGGGTGCAGTCCACGATGCAGCAGCAGTTGGCGGGGGGCGTCGCGCTCGCGCACGCGTTCATCAGGTTGGCCAAGGCCGTGGGGTCGCAGGTGGCGGCAGGGCATGCTCCCGCGGTCGAGCAGGCGGACTTGCACCCGTCGTTGCCCACGTCGAGGCTGTTGGTGAGCCGCAGTTGGAAGGGATTCCCCTTGCTAGGGGGCGTCGTCCCGCCGGCTTCGCTCTTGCGCAGGCGAAACGTGGGTCCTGGAAAGACCATCAGGTTGCCGGTTTTCGAATCCTTGTAGCCCCAGGTCGGTTTGCCGTCCGGGCCCGGATACACGTAGGTCCGCAGGCACTGCGCCTGCGTGTTCCAGATCCCGCTTCCTGTCGAGGTCTCCGTCGTCGGCACGCAGAGGCTCTTCAACTGAACGTCCAGAGCCGTGCGCAGGACCTCGCCCGTCTTGAGTGGGATCGGCGGGATAGTCGGGATCTGCCAGAGGTCCTGCGATGCGATCTGAGCGCAGGTGACCGTCTCCTTGCAGGGCGGCTGCCCCCAGGCAGCGCCTGCGAAGGTGAGCAACACCATCCAGACGAACGTCTCGCGAAATCTTGCGTTCATACCTTTCTCCTCATTTGCAGGCGGACAGAGCGTCCCGAACCTTGACGGAGCATTCGGACGTCATGCCCGGCTGGCCGTAGAAGTCCGGCCTGCCCGCGCACACCGTCTGAACGGAAAACATCATGCCGCGGTCCTCATGTCCCAGGAAATGGCAGTGCAGCACGTACTGGCCCGTGAATAGTTCGTAGCGCTGGCGAAACGTGAGCGACGACGGGGTGATGTCGATCCTGGCCGGCAGCGTCGTAGGCGCCCGGTTCGGGTTCAAGGTCGCCTGAGGCAGGGCGATGGTATCCATCCACACCGGGTTCGGCAGGGCCACGCCCTTGAAGTTGATCAACTGGAAGGGGTTCGTGTGGATGTGGAACGGGTGGTTGAGCCTCGTGGTGTTCTCGACCGTCCACTGCAGGGCCGTGTCCAGCTTCGTCGTCACGTTGGCGCATTCCGAGTCGAACTGCTTCCCGTTGATGAGGAACTTGGTGAAGGCCCGGTTGCCGTACGGCCAGGGCTGGGGAGGGTTCTCGGGCCGGAGGCCCGCCGCGATCTGCTGCCAGCTGATGGAGACCGGCGCGTTGCCCTTCGTATCCTCCGTCGTGATGTCCCTCAGATAACTGGGCAAGGGCGGCCATTCCGCCGGGGAGGGCAGCTGGAGCGTCGCCTCGGCGTGGGGCTGGTCCTCGTTGCCGGGGATGCCGTCGTCGACGACCACGGTGAAGAGGGCGGGAGCGGACTCCTCCCCGGACGTCAAGGCCTGGTCGCGGAGCAGGATCTTCTGCTCGCCCTGCTCGCCCATCCCGCCGACGGTCTTGCGCCGGACCGTGTATGTCCCTTCCTTCGTCGGAATCTGCACCAGGTAATCCACCCGGTTCCCCGGGGAGATGGTCAGAACGGGCGGGGCGGTGGGATTGGGGTTGCACCTGAAGTCGGGAGGGTTGACGCTGGTCGGGTTGAAGTTGTACAGCGGCTGGCACCTGTAGTTCTCGGGCGAGAACTGGATCCCGTCCAGGGCCATCTGGCGGAACTGCAGGTTGGGCGGGAAGGTGACCTCGAGCTGCGCCCCGTTCGTCATGGTGGCGTTGATGAGCCGCCAGCGCTGGATCTCCCCGGGTCTTACCGTGATGTTGGGCTTGACCTGGCCGTTGACCAGGAGCCGGGGCGGGGCCGAGCCCTGGATGAAGAGGTTCACATCCTGGCTGATCTGCTGGATCATCAGGATCTTCTCGGGCATCCGCCCGTACATCATGTCCAGCCACTCGTCGAGCGCGCCGGTGATGATGAGCGCGCCCGCCATGCCGTTGAGCATCTGGATCGACGTCGATCCGTGCTTGTGCGGGTGGTACCAGTGGGTCCCCTCCGGCTGGGTCGGTCCGAACTCCGGGATGTCATAGTCATACCTCCCGTAGGCCACCTCGCTGTACTCGCCGTGCGCGCCGTGCGCGCGCGGGGCCTCCCCTTCCTTCGGCCTCTCCTTTTCCGGCCGCAGCTCCAGCAGGACGTAATCCTGATGCTTCTGCGGCGAGACGTGGCTGCCGTGGAAGTGGAGGTTGGTCGTGTTGTCTTCATGGAAGCAGTTCGGCAGCTCCTGCGTGCAGTCGACGATGCAGCAGCAGTTCCTGGGGGACGACGCCGGGTTCGCGCAGTCCCTGACGAGCTTGTCCAGGAAGGCCGAGTCGCACTTTCCGTTGTCCCGGACCGGGCACGTGATGCTCCGATCCTGGCAGGCGGAGTTGCACTTGTCGTGGGGCGAAGGATCGAGGTTGTTCAGGAGCGTGAGCTCGAGGCGATCCCCCGGGCGGAGCGGATTGATGTCGCGGAGCGTGGGTCCCTTCTTGCGCAGGCGCAGCGTGGGCCCGGGAAAGGCCATCAGATTCCCGGTCCTCGCATCCTTGTAGCCCCAGGTGGGCCTGCCACCCGGACCGGGATACACGTAGGTCCGCAGGCATCTAGGCTCCGTGTTCCAGATCCCGCTGCCTAGCCTCGTCTCCGCGGTTGGAACGCACATGCTCTTGAACCGAACGTCCAGGGTCGTGATCAGCACGCCGAACTGCGCCTGGAGCGTGGGGAGCTCCCACAGCTCCTGCGTCGCGATCGGCACGCACTTGACCGTCTCCGAGCAGGGCGGCTGCCCCCAGGCAGCGCCCGCGCAAGCGAGCAGCACCATCCAGACGAACGTCCTGCGAAATCTTGCGTCCATGGCTCTCCTTTTGCCGTTCTCGGCTATTTGTGAGAGTGACGCGAGCAGGCCCGCGATTTCAGGCCGGATGCGCCAGTGCGGCGATTCCCTCGATTTCGACCAGCAACTCCGCCCGGCAGAGGTCGGCGCGGACCCACTCGACGCGCCCGGCGCCGTGGAACGCGTCCTTCAGGAGACCGCGCAGCTCATCCAGCCTGGCCGGGTCCGGGTAGTAGACGCGCACGTCGCGGTACCGGTCCAGCGCGGCGAAGACGGCCAGGTTGGTCAGCGTCTCCTCCGTCTGCCGGCCGAGGTCGTCCAGGTGGACCGAGGCCTCGCCCACGATGCTCGCGGTGCCGCCGACCAGCACGAGAGACCCGATCACCGATTCGATCCGGGTACCGCGGGCGAAGCAGGGAGGAAGCGGGCCGTATTTGCGCGAGTAGCGATAGGGCGCGACCTGCCGCGGGTTGTCGACCGCCCGGCCCGGACGGTCCGACGCCAGGCAGTGGATCACCAGGTCCCGGCCGCGATGGCCGACGCCGGAGGCCGACGCGACCCGGGTGTCGAACGTCTCCTTGCCGCCGAACCACTCGGAGAGCGCCTCGTAGCGGCCGGCGTTGAAGACCATGTAGCGATCCAGGCCATCTCCCATGGGCTCATGGATGCCCGGGATGTGATTCCAGAGGCGGACGGGGTGGATGGTGCCGCGGGCGCGCAGCTCGCCCTCGATGCTCCGGTAGGCGCGGGAGATGGCCTCGTGGAGCTCGGCACGTCCCAGAGAACGGGCGTCCGGGATCGTGACGCTCGCCAGGGAGAACCCCTCGCCGAGACCGGACACCCAGGCGGGGGCCGGGAGATTGGGTTCCTCCGCGCAGGGCGGAGCCACTGACGACAACAACTGCTGAGTCATGATCTGGCGCTACTTTATCACGATCATTCGACGGCTCGGGGGGTGGATTGAATCCAGGCCACGCCGATGACGCCGCCGAGGGCCAGCGCGCCCCCGAGCACCTGGACGGGCGTCAGCCGGTCGCCGAGAAACACCACGCCAAGGAGCATCGAGATCACGACCGTGAGCTGCGAGATGACGCCCGCCTCCAGGTTCGTCACCCAGCGGTAGGCCCAGGTCATGAGGAGCTGGGCCACCACGGACGCCCCGCCCACGGTGGCGAGCAGGAGCCACTCGCGGAGCGTCGGGACGGCAAACCCCGGCAGGGCGAACGGCGCCGTGGCGAGGAGGCCGCAGAGGGAGAAGCTGCCGTAGACCGCCCATGAGCCCTCGGTGCGCCGGGCGGCGCGGATGGCGGTCACGGCCGCGCCGGACAGGACTCCGGAAGCCATCCCGACCATCTCCCAGAGACCGAAGTGGAAGGACGTGGCCTGGTCGCCCGTCACCGTGAGCGTGAGCCCGACGAGGGCGGCAACGAGAGGGATCAGGAGCCGGCGGTCCACGCGCTCGCCGAGGAAGAGCGCGGCGAAGACGACGCTGAACACGGGCGAGGAGTAGTTGAGCAGCGTCGCGATGCCCACCGGGATGTGGGCGATCGCCAGGAAGTAGAGCAGCACGGCCACCCCGCCGAAGATGCCGCGGTAGGCGAGCAGATCGAGGCGCTGGAACTCGACGGCCTTGCGCCCGATCCGGGGCACGACCAGGAGGGGCAGCAACATGAACGCGAAGCGGCAGAACGCGATCTCGCTCCCCGACAGCCGCGCCGCCGCCAGCTTGGCCGCGAACGCCATCAGCGCGAAGCAGACCGACGAGGCGGCCATCATCAGGAGGGGTCGGCGCATCGGGCCGGAGTCTATGACGCCCGTGCATCCGAAACCCGCCGGTGCCTTTCGTTGCGACCGACTCCTGCTCCTCGGCGAATGCCGCTCCTGCCCGCAGCCGCCAGAGCGCGGCCACGCCGGGATTGATGGCCGACGGAAGATTCGAGGGCGAAACCAATGGGTAGCTATATCTACCCATATGCCCGGGGTGTCTACCCATTGTTTTTCCGCGGCCGGTATATGAAGCGGCCCGATTCTATATACCAGCGGCCTCCACGCATATAGAAAAGCCCTCTCCCCATTGCTTGGACGCGCCGCGTATATGGATTTGCCCCGTCCGCCGCAGGGACGGGGCTCCACCATATATCCGCCGGGGCCGGATATATAAAGTGGAGCGTCATCCATATAAATCCTCCAGGAAAGCATATGACCGGGGACTCCCCAGGAGGATTTCGTGTTCACGAGCATGGATCTGGACGAGAAGCTGTTCCAGCAGGCGTGGCAGCTCACGGGTTTGAGGACGAAGAGCGGCTGCCGGAAGACCCCCTCCCCAGCCCTCCCCCGCTACGCGGGAGAGGGAGCCCCCCGCCCTCTACAGATGAGCCACTTGTTTCGTGACGAGCCCTTAGCTGAGCCAACTCCTGCCACTCCAGCCCATCGGCGAGGGAGGCGTCCTGATCGCAATCAAAGGTCCCACGGCTGTTCGCTGCCATCATCCTCGTCGATGTAGACGCGATTGTCCTTCAGGCGCCACCCGTCCGGGCCCTTGACCAGCGTATAGACAAGTTTGTGATCGTAACCGGTGGTGGTCTGCTGGGTGATGATCCTCACCCCTCCACGGGAAGGTCGCACCTCGAGAATCTTCTCCCCTTCGGGATCATATTCCGGTGGCTCCGAATACGTCAGGCCACGCTCAGGTTCTTCCGTCGTACAAAACTCGCGGAAGATGCGCCGCAGAGCCTCTATGGATTCCCGGCTTGCCTGATCTCCGAGCTCAGGATCCACCTCGTTCTCCGAGACCATCGCCTCGTGGGTTTTCCGAGAAGCGTACTCCTCCCACTCCTGCATGGCGCGAAAGAATCTCCGAAGGAAATCCTCTGGAGATTCCTGCGAAGACCTAATAGTTTTGGAAGACCCTTCTCCTCCACCGCTTGCCATTTACGCTGACCTCGTAAACTAGGTGGTGAACTTGCCCGGTCGTTCCCTTGTAGGACAACCCGATCTTGACATCAACAGAGCGCCCCATGCGAAGCTGCTCGGCGATCGACTTTTCAAACTGTGCCAGCTTACCCCGGTTGAGGAGGGGCTCCAAACCGACAATATTGCCTGACCGGAGACCTCCGGGGCCTCCCAAGACTCGCGCAACGAGGTGACTCGCGTCATCACCAGGTTTTCCGAGAGTGGACTGAGCCTCCCGTCGCGCAGCACTAGTCGGACTCGTCCCGGCATTCAAATCCGCAGGCGTGATGTGTGCCGTCGCAGTCTTGGTTCGACCGCGCGCATCCGGAGTCGTATTGACCGTGACGCAGTTGTGCACCACCACCCCCACCGTACCCACGAAGTACGAGTGGAGGTCGCGGACCTCGAAATTGTAGACCCGGGCGTTGCCCTCGATACGCTCGACCTTGTCCAGGGGCAGGCGGTCGCCTCCCTCTGCGACCAGGAGGTCTCCAGCCTTGAGGTTCTTGGCCTCGGTCCAGCCCTGGCCGGCTACATAGAACGGATGCTCGTCGGTCGTCTCGATCTTCTCGCCGCCGACTTCGAGCACCCACGTGGCCTCGACGTCACGGTGATGGAGGGCCACAACTTCGGCGAGATGCTCCTCACCCGTGGCATCGTCGTAGGCGTAGACCTGGTCTCCGGCCTGGACCTGCTCGATGGGCAGCAGGCCTGTGGAGGTCGCGACGAGCGTCCCCGCGGCGAAGCAGGTGAAGTTGACCGGGCATGGCGGCTCGGGCTTGGCGCTCGCGTCGCTCGAACGGTGTGGAGGTGAGACGTCGTCCACGGCCGCCGCGCCTTCTCGGGCGGCTCGCTCCGCGCCCTCCCCGGCGACGTCGCCGCCACGCTTCAACGCCTGCTCAGCGCCCTCCTCCAGGGCATTGACGCCCTCCTTGGCGACCCTCTCCGCTCCCTGTCCCACCATCTCCCGCAGGGCCGCGCCGCCGACGACCGGGATGAAGGCCGCCGCGACCGTGATGCCCCGCTCCATCCAGGACAGCTCATGGCCCGTGATCAGATCAACTCCGGTGATAGCCTCCTGGGCGTCCTTGATATCGCCCAGGCCCGGGACGAAGCTGATGGCCATGCTGACCTTCTCTTTGTCCTTCTCCCATTCCTCGTTCCACGACTCCTTGAAGTAGTCACGACAGTTGTCGTTATTGACGGCGATGTCCCACAGACCGCACAGGCCCAGCGGGTCCGTGGCCATGTTGGGCTGCCAGCCGACGAAGGCGTAGAGGTTCGGCGAGTCGACGTCCGCCATCGGATCCTCGGAGAGCCACGCGGCGTTCCGGGCGTCATACCAGCGCGCGCGGGCGTAGGAAACGCCGGTCACCGGATCGGTCCAGAGGCCCTGAAACAGCGCGGTCTGGCCTCCAGGGAAGCGGCCGCCGAGATCGTCCTTGGCCGCCTCCCAGCTCTCGTAACGGACGGCGACGATCTTGTCGAAGAGGACAGGCGGGATCGGACTGTTGGCTGGTGCCTCGGGCACCCGCCATTCCAGGCTTTCGGTGCGGCCGAAGCGGCGGCCAAGCTCGTCTTGGAGGTCTCCGGTCAGACGGACACGGTAGCTCGTGCCACGCTGCCAGCCGTTGCGGGCGAGCACCAGGAGGCGGGCATCGGCGGACGCAGTCTCGACCGCAACGTCCGCGGGCTCCATGGCGAGCCAGCCGAGACCCAGGACCAGGCGCTCGACCACCAGGTTGCCCGGCAGCGTCGCGCCGTTCAGGTCGAGGGACCAGTCGAGGACCATCGCACCGCCAGCAACGGCCCTCTCGTCCGCCACGGTCTGGGTGACGGCCCCGGCCTGCCTGACGTCGCCATCGAAGCGGGCCCGTTCGAGCTCCGGCCCGGTTTCGACGTGCGCCTCGCCGTACGGGGTGTAGTGATAGCGCGCCGGCACCGGCGGACGGGCGGGATCGCTCCCCTCGTCTTCCGCCACCAGGCCCACCACGGTGCCCATCTCGTCGCGCAGCAGGGTGAAGGTGCGCGCCGTTCCCGCGACGTCTTCCACCACGACCTGGACCGCATCGTCCAGGCCGCTCGGGCCCGGCACGTAGGTCTTGCGCCAGCGGAAGATCGTCTCCTCCGCGTTGCCGTAGGCCGCCTCGGCAGCGAGGCTGTCACCTTCCCAGACGAAGACCCGCTTCTCGAGGAACGGCCTCAACGCGTCGTCGGTTTCCCCTTCCGGCAGCTTGCCGGTATGCCAGCGGTGGGTCATGCGGCCCGCCGCGTCGTACTCGTAGCGCACATGGTGGCCCGCCCACGGGGTCGCGTCGGGCTCGCCGTCGCCGTCCGCGTCCGGCCAGGTGTCCTTGACCGTGACGGAGACGAGCTGGTCGCGCCAATCCCAGCGGTAGACGAAACGGTCGTCCTCCAGGCGGCGGCCCACGCCGTCGTAGGAGAACGGAGCGCCGTTGCGGGCGAGGATGCGGCCGTAGTCGCCGGTCTCGAGCTCGGCGATCTGGCCGGTGGCTTCGCGGACGATGCGCGCGAGCTCGTCGCCAGTGCCGTAGTTGAAACGGAAGACGTCGGCGTCCGCGCCCGGCGCCGGAGCCAGGCCCGACAGGTCGCCGGCCCCGCTGGCCGCGAAGGAGAGACGCACGCCCGCGTCGTAGCCGAACGCCCAGCCCATGCCTGCGAACAGGTCGGCCGAGGGCGCGCTGAGCCCGAGCACCTTGCGGCCGACCTTGGTGCCGTCCGCCGCGGCGCCTTCGTTGCCCCGCCAGCCGAAGCCGAGGCTGCCCCAGGGAGTCTGCGGCGCCGTGGTAGCCGGGGTGACCGGGCTGCTGCCCGCGCCGCCCCAGATCAGGGTTGCGAGCTTCCAGTCCGCGGACGCGTCCGGGTCGTAGCCGGGGACCTGCTGGCCCGCTCCACCGTGGTAGCCAAAGCGGGCCGCGGTGCGGAGCGCGCCCTTCGTGGTGACGCCGTAGAGCCGGCCGGCGCCGCCCCAGGCCCAGTCGGCCCCCACCGGGGTCGCCGACAGCCCGGAAGCGCCCAGCCCGGAGGTTCCGGCCAGCCGGTCGAGAGTGTCGAAGCTCCGGGAGAAGCCCTGGAACGGGTTCCCGGGGTTCCGCCCCGCTCCGGCCGGCAGCCGGACCTCCACTGGACGGTCCCAGGTGTCGAAGCGCCAGGCCAGGGGCGCGCGGCTCCCCACCACCTCGGACGACGGCCGCGAGGCCAGGTCGTAGCCGGGATAGCTCACCGCGAGCGCCGGGTCGTAGCCGGAGGCTCCGGCCCGCCCGCGCTGCATCAGCGTGGGCCGGGAGAACTTGTCGTAGTCGAGGGCGTCCCCCGCGTCGATCAGGGTCGGCGTGGCACCCACCGCGGCCGGGGTCACCGTCTTCAGGCGGTTCGCCGCGTCGTAGCCGTGGGTGAGGAGCAACCCGTCCCGGGTGCGCAGGGTCTGCAGCGTCGAATCCGGGTTGTAGGTCACCTGCTCCGTCGTGCCGTCGGCATAGGTGACCGAGGAGACGCGGCCGGTGGCGTCGTAGGTGTAGGCCGTGGCCCACAGGTCGGCCGTCGAGGTACGCGTCTCCTGGCGCAGCATCGCGCCGTCCAGGTCGTAGGAGTAGAGGGTGAAGCCGCGGCCGTTGGGGCGCACGACCTTGACCGGCAGGCCCCGGCTGTCGAGGCTGGTCGTGCTCTCGGCACCGGCGCCGGTGCGCACGCGGATCACGCCGCCGATGCGGTCGTAGGTGGAGAGGAGCAGCGAGCCGTCGCTGCGGCGCTCTTCCACCGGCCGCCCGAGCACGTCGCGGCGGTAGGCGGTGGTCAGGGTCGGGCGGAGGTCCGCCTCCCCGGGCACGGACTCGACCGTGGT
Source organism: Thermoanaerobaculia bacterium (assembly GCA_036277235.1). Taxonomy (GTDB): domain Bacteria; phylum Acidobacteriota; class Thermoanaerobaculia; order Multivoradales; family UBA5704; genus DATMER01. Next base: position 16,355 of record DASUNJ010000019.1, read on the forward strand.
CACCGCGTCCGGCCAGGGCGCGAGGCTGTCGGGCCCGTACTGATAGATCACGCCGTGGAGCGGCGCCGTGTCGGCGTCGCCGCCGAAGCGCTCGGCCTGCACCCTGCCGCCGGCGGGCTCGTACTGGATCGCGACCTCGCGCCGCGCCCGGGACATGTCCACCTGGCTGGCGTCATCCGGGTTCGGCGGTCCGCTCCAGACCTCCGTTACGCGGCCGGAGCCGTCGAACTTGTTTTCGGTGATCCGGAGCTCGGCGGGCGTCGAGCCCGCGGGCTCGATCAGCGCCTGGACCATGCGCTCCATGGCGCCGAAGCTGGTGAAGCTGGACTTCGCGTCGGAGAGCACCCGCGCGCCGGAGGGGGCCAGGGGATCGCCGTCGAAGACCGTCTCCTGGATCGGGTTGCCCGCCTGGTCGAAGCGCCTTCTCACCACGGCTCCGCTCGCGTCGGTCTCCTGGTAGAGATGGCCCCAGGCGTCGTAGCTGCCGAGCCAGACGTTCTCGTGCCCGTCGGTGGTGAGCACCACCCGCGACATGGCGTCGTAGCCGACCTGGCGCGCCCCTTCGCTTCCGACCTGGGTGGCGAACACGCGGCCGGCGGAGTCGAACACGTTGGTCTTCACCAGGTCCGGCCGGCTCACGGCCTTGCTCCGCTCGCGCTCCAGCCTGCCGAAGGAGTCGTACTCGTAGACCGCGGTGGTCTGCGGCCCCGCCTCCACCTGGCCCGGCGTGACGGCCGAGGCGAGATGGGTCTCCTGCATGGAGACGAGCTGCTCGCGGGCGTTGTAGGTGTAGCGCACCTCGACCCAGCGGCACTTGGCGCCGCCGTCCACCGGGTCGATGTAGTCTTGGAGCTTGCGCTCGCGGACGACGTGGCCGGCGCGGTCATAGGCACGCTCGGAGACGGCGCCCTCGCCGTCCGAGCACTCCGCCACGCCCACCTGCGCGAAACGGCCGTCCGCGCTGAGGCCGGAGACGTTGCGCACCGGCCGGTCCCAGGTGTCATGGTCGGTGAGGGTGATGCTGCCCTGCGAGGTGTCCACCCGCTCGACGTTGTAGGCGTCGTCGTAGGTGAATTCCTCCCAGAACGCCCCGCTCCCCCGCTCGATCCGCTCGACGAGCCCGGCCCCTTCCTTGCCCTTGGCGTCCTTGCCGTACTCGATCTTCACCTGCGGGGAATCGGCGCCGCCCCCGGAGGTCTCGGTGACCCGGCCGTAGAGATCGAACGTGTAGCTGGCCGAGACGTTCTCGGCATTGAAGGAGGTCCTGGATGTCTGCCCCGGCATGGCCGTGGCCACGTCGATGCCGCGGCCCAGGCCGTCCTCCATGCTGGAGAGCTGGTTGTCCGCT
>DASUNJ010000020.1:0-5650 GCA_036277235.1 Thermoanaerobaculia bacterium
CCGGTTGAAAGAAGCTGGGCGCGGTGCCCTTCTCCGGCTTCCAGCCCGCCGCTTCGAGGAGCGTCGCGCGCACGCGGACCGTCGCCGCCTTCGTCCCAGGCTGCAGGGCTAGCGGGCGTCCGAAGCCGGCAGGCAGCTTGATCATCAGCGGGACCTCCACGAGCTGGCGCCCGAGGTTGCCGCCGTGGGCGATCTGCTCCATCTCGCCGAACTCCTCGCCGTGGTCCGAGGTGACCACGAGCAGCGTGCGCTCCCACTGGCCGCTCCGGCGCAACGCCGCGACCATCCTGCCGAGCAGGTCGTCGGCATAGGCGGCGTTCAGCTCGTACATGGCCCGGAAGACCTTCTCCTGCTCGGGCGGCAGCGGCACGGCCGGATCGTAGTAGGGCTCCAGGTCCGCGGGGCGCACCTTCTGCGGCAGGTCGGGCGGCGCTCCGGTCAGGCGATCCTCGAATGGAGCGCGCCGGACGTAAGGGGCGTGCGGCTGGAGGATGTGGACCCAGACGAGCTCGCGGCCGGGACCCAGCTTCTCCAGGTGGTTCTCGGCGCGCTTGCCCTGGGCGAGGTAGCGGAAGTCGTCGAACCCCTGCGCGTATCCGTACGCCCTCTCCAGCCAGTGGTTGGAGCGGAAGCCCGCGGTGCGGTAGCCCCTCGCCTTGAGGGCTTCCGGCAGCGTGATCAGGTCTTCGCGCAGCACGGCGCGGTCGCTGGACCAGCTCTGGACGCTCCACGGCTGCAGGCCGGTGAAGAGCGTCGCCATCGAGGGGACGGTCCAGCTCGACGGCGACACCGCACGGCCCGCCCAGGCCGATTCGGAGGCGAGCTTGTCGAGGTTCGGGGTGAGCTTCGCGCCGATCACGTCGGCCCGCAGCGCGTCGATGGTGATCAGCACGATCGGACCCTGGTGGGGCGGAGGTAAGTTCTTGTCCTCTCCATTACATGCGAGGGCCAGGGCAGCGACGAGGAGAAAGGCTCTTCTGTCCAAGGTGAGGTAGGATAACGCACGTGAGCGGCCTGTTTTCGCGCCCGCAGGGCATCGTGTGTCTTCTTCTTATCCTGTTCCTCTTCCTCGGAGGGGCCGGGACGGTCCACGCGCAGACTGATCCCCTGCAAGCCGGAGGATTGGTTCTCCATTCCGTCGCCGATCATGCGCGGCTGGAGATGCCGGGAGGGCGCTCGGTGCGCGTGGAGCTGCCGTCGCGGGCCGAGGTCTCCGCTCTGGCCGAGCTCAACCGCGGCTGGATCGCCGCGGGCAGCGCCGCTGGCGAGGACGGCCGCCGCACCCTCTTCCTGCTTTCCGCTACAGGCGCCTTGCCTGCCCCTCCCGGCCAGCAGGGCGCGATGCGGCAGGGCGCGATCTTCTTCGTCGAGGACGGCACCCTCCAGGGCATGGCCTGGCTCGAAGGCAACGGCGACCGCTCGCTCGCGGTCCGCGCCGCGGAATGGAACGGCCATGCGTGGAAGGCCGTCGAGCCGGTTTCTCAGCCCGGTCCGGGCAGCCAGATCGCCCTGGCCGGCACCGTGCTCTCCGACGGCTCCTGGCTCCTCGCCTGGAGCGCCTACGACGGCGAAGACCATGAGATCCTCTGGGCCCGGCGCACCGCCCAGGGCTGGAGCCCGGCGCGCCCGGTCTCCAAGGGCAATGCCGTGCCGGACATCACTCCGGCCCTGGCCGCCGCCGGCAACGGCGCGCTCCTCGTCTGGAGCCGCTACGACGGCGAGAGCTACCGGCTGCAGCTCGCCCGCTTCGACAAGGACGGCTGGAAGGACGAGCGCCCCATCGCGCCGTCCGGCTCGTTCCATCCCGCTTTCCGCGGTGCCCCGGATCATCTCTACCTCCTCCACCAGACCGCGCGCCCCAGCTCCTGGTCGGTCCTCGAGCTCGCTCCATCCGGAAAGGTGCTGCGCCGGGCGTCCGCCCTCTCCGCCCTGATGGAGCGGCCGGTGCTCTCCGAAGGCTCGGAAGGCATTCGCCTGCGCTGGCTCGCGGGGCAATGGGAAGCCACATCGGCATTCAAGCGGGTGGAGCGGGTGCCGTGAGGAAGCTCCTCTTCGCTCTGGCCGTCCTGATAACCGCTTCAGCCCAGGCCCAGACCGCCTACATCGCCTTCGGGGACAGCATCACGGCCGGCGTGGGCGACGACGACCTGCGGCCCGAGAAGGGCTACCCGCCCCGGCTGGAGGCGCTGCTCCAGGGCGCGGGGATCAACGCCGTGGTCGAGAACTACGGCGTTCCCGGCGAGGACACGGTCCAGGCGCTGGAACGGATCAACGGCGTGCTCAACGAGGCCGCGCTCTCCGGCGATGTGCTCGTCCTGATGGAGGGCACGAACAACATCTCCCGCGGCATCCCGGTCGAAACCACCCGCTTCAACCTGACCACGATGGCCGGCCGCGCCGAGAGCCGGGGCATGACGGTGATCCATGCGACTGCGATCCCCCGTCTGCCCGACGCGAGGTTCGACTCCGCGAACATCACCAACACCTGGCTGAACCAGAACATCCGCGACATGGCGGGCCGCAACGGGCGCAAGCTGGCCGATCCCTACGAGATCCTCTCCACCACGCCGGACGTCTTCAACCGCTTCTACTACCAGGGGAACGACGATCCGGTCGGCCACCCGAACGCCGAGGGCTACGATCTCGTCGCGCAGATCTTTTTCGACGTGATCAGGAACGTGGACCGCGTGCCGCCGGTGACCGGGATCGTGGACCCGGCCCATGGCGACAAGGAGGTCTCGGCGAGCACGCCCATCACGGTGGACGTCTGGGATTTCGGAGGGGGGATCGATCTCGCCGCAACCACGCTGAAGATCAACGGCGTCGACACGGGCGTAGTGCCGACGGGCGATACCAAGAAGGCCGTCCTGACCTACCAGCCGCCGGCGCCGCTCACCGGGATCGTCTCGGTGAGCCTCAGCTCGCGGGACCTCGCCACCCCGGCGAACACGGTGGACCGCGAGCTCTTCAGCTTCACCATCGCCGGCACCCAGCTCCTCACGGGCGACCTGGACCAGAACGGACGGGTTGACGGCGCCGACCTCCTCCGTTTCGCCCGGCGATTTGGCGCGCGCCTCGGCGAGACCCTCTACTCCCCCTCGGCAGACTTCAACACCGACGGGATTGTCGACGGCCAGGATCTGGCGGTGCTGGCGAACAACTTCGGCAAATCGGGCTAATTCGCGTACCCCAAAGCCCGTAGCGCCTTCAGCGTCTCCTCGTCCTCTTCCTGCCCCGCGTGCCGGCCGGGCCGGTTCTTGACCCATCCCATCAGCTCGGCGCGGAGCCGGCGCAGCTCCTCGGGATGCGCGGTGGCAATGTTGCGGGTCTCCTGGGGATCGGCGGCAAGGTCGTAGAGCTCCATGCCGGTGGGACGCTTGCCTCCCACGCCCAGCACCAGCTTCCACTTGCCGTCCTGGACGCTCCGAAAGTAGCGCGGCTTCTCGCCCGCTTCCGAGAAAGCCAGCCGGAAATCAGGGGAGTCCTGCCCGCGCAGGAAGCCCGCCAGGCTCTTGCCTTCCAGGCCGGGCACTGGATGGCCGGGCACGACCAGGTCGCGCAGCGTGGGATAGAGATCGATCAGCTCCACCGGCCTGCCGATGCGCCTGCCGGCCGCCAGCCCGTCGCGGACGAAAAAGAGCGGCACCCGCGCGGTCGTGTTGTAGGGCAGCGGCCCGTGCTCGAACCAGGAGCCGTGCTCGCCCAGGCTCTCGCCGTGATCGGCGGTGAACACGGTCAGGCTGTCCTCCAGCAATCCCAGCTCCCGCGCCCGGTCGAGGACCTTGCGAATGTACAGGTCCGCGACCAGGACGTTGGCGTCGTACTGGGCCACGTAGTACTTGAGATCGTCCCGGCCGCCGAGCTTGTACCCGCGGGCCACCTTGCGGGGCACGACCGTGTCCCCCTGGAACAAATCGTCATTCAGGAAGGGATTGGCGACGCCGTCCGGCAGCATGTACGGAGCATGGGGATCGGTGTAGTGCAGCCAGACGAACAATCTCTCGTCCTTTGCATGCTTTTCCAGCAGAGGGAGGGCCAGCTCGTTGACCTTGGGCGCATGGATCAGGTTGCGGAAGGCGTGCGGGTCGTCCGGGAATTCGCCGCCCCCCCACGTCTCCAGAAACTCGTCGAAGCCGTCGTTCCAGCCGAACTGCGCGGCCAGCACGGCGTTGGAGACCACTCCGAGCGTGGTATAGCCGCTCTCCTGGAACAGCTCCGGCAGCGTCAGGTACTCCTCGGGAACGCGCAGGGCCGCCTTGTGGGTGAGCCCCGTGGTCTGCGGATACTGGCCGGTGAACATCGAGGCGAACGAGGCCCCGGTCTTGGGCCACTGCGCGATGGCGCTATCGAAAGTCACGCCGCCGGCCGCGATCCGGCCAAGCTCCGGCGAAGTCTGCCGCGGATAGCCGTAGAGGCTCATGTGATCCGCACGCAAGGTGTCGACCGTGATGAAGAAGACGCGGCGGGGCGCATCCTTCGCCACCCGCGGGCCGCAGCCTGCGAGAAAGAGGATCGAGAGAAGGATCAGCGGACGCATTCGAGCGGGTCATCCTACTATACGGGCGTGATCATCCATCCCGACAACCCTCGCTACTTCTCTGACGGCGGCCGGCCGGTCTATCTCACGGGCTCGCATCACTGGGACGTGCTGCTCGACAACGGCGCGCGCCCCGGAGACTTCGACTTCGAGGGCTACCTGGACCGTCTCGCGTCCTGGGGGCACAACTTCTTCCGGCTCTGGACCCATGAGGCCTGGACGCACGAGGTCCATCCCACCGTCTACCTGAAGACCGGCTCCCGCTTCGACCTCTCGCGATTCAACCCCGAATACTTCGAGCGCCTCCGGGCGCGGGTGCTCCGGTCGCGCGAGCGCGGCTTCCACGTGGCCGTCATGCTCTTCAACGGCTGGTCGATCCACGACAACGGCGAGGGCAACCCCTGGTTTCGCCACCCGTTCAACCGGAGCAACAACGTGAACGGGATCGACGGCGATCCCGATGCCCGTGGAGAGGGCCTGGACGTCCATACCCTGCGCGTGCCCGCCGTCACCCGGCTGCAGGAGGCCTACGTCCGGAAGGTGGTCGAAACCGTGGGGGACCTCGACGTCCTCTGGGAGATCTCCAACGAGAGCCCCGGCGAGTCCCGCGACTGGCAGTACCACCTGATCCGCTACCTGAAGACGCTCTCCCCTCATCCCGTGGGCATGACCTCCTGCTTCCCGCGCGGGAGGAACGAGGACCTCTTCGGCAGCCCGGCCGACTGGATCTCCCCCAATCACCGCGGAGGCTACAAGCGCTCGCCGCCGCCCGCGGACGGCAGCAAGGTCGTGATCCTGGACACCGACCACCTCTGGGGGATCGGCGGCGGCCGCGAATGGATCTGGAAGAGCTTCCTGGCCGGCCACCATCCCATCTACATGGACCCGCTCGACGCCGATCCAATGCACGAGGACGCACGCCGTGCCATGGGACACACCCGCCGTCTCGCGGAGAGGCTCGACCTGGCGAGGATGGTCCCGTCGCCGGACCTCTGCTCCTCGGGGCACTGCCTGGCGGGAGAGGGTGGGATGGTGGTGTACCTGCCGCGGGGGCGGGGGACGGTGAAGCTGGATCGCGACTTCGAAGCGGAATGGATCGATCCAGGCTCGGGA
>DASUNJ010000021.1:0-8626 GCA_036277235.1 Thermoanaerobaculia bacterium
AGCCGTTCTCATCGCGGTCAGAGTCGTTCTCATCGCGGTCAAAGCCGTCCGCAATGCGATCGAAGCCGTCCACACCGTGGTCGGAGGCGTCCACATCGCGGCCGAAGCCGTCCGCATCGCAGTTGGAAGCGTTCACATCGCGATCGGAGGCGTCCGGACCGCGGCCGGAAGCGTCCACATCGCAGTCCAGGTCGTCCGGAAGGCGGTCGAAGGCGTCCACATCGCGCTTGGAGGCGTCCTCGACGTGGAAGATGCCGTTCGTTCCGCGGCCGAAGGCGTCCGGATGGCAGTTGGAGGCATTCCCATCGTGATCCAAGGCGTCCCTTTCGCGGTCCGGGCCGTCCGCTTCGCGTCCGGATCGGCCCGTGCCGCGTTCGGGAGAGTCCAGGAGAGGCCGCGGACTGTCCTCTTCCGAGGCTTTCCAGCCCGTTGCGCGCATGGAGTCTCGGTAGAGGCTCCCGATCTGTCCGCAGCCTCGCCCGGAAGGACGCTTACACGTCCGGTCTCGAACCATAGGCAATCTCCTCCTTCGGCACCGGGCGGTCCTCTTCTCCACGGACTCTGGACGCAGAAGCACCCCACGCTCCCGGGATAGCCCCCTTATCCGTCACCGATAACGTTCCGCAGCCGGCGTCCTGCGGCGGAGCGCTTATGCATCAAGCTCTATCGCTTTGACGTGGATAAGAGAACGTTGTAAACTGGCAGAAACTCTGGAGGCGCTGAAGAGATAGGCGGGTTTTCCTTTTTGTTGGTTGCACCTATTCTGAGCGTCTAATGGGAGATGTAGAAGGTAGAGGTAGGTAGAGGTAGAGGTTAGGCGGAGTGACGAATCTGTTTACCGAACAGAGATTGCCAGGATGAGGTGAGAGCAATGTTCTTAGACTACTACATTGTTGCAGGAGTCGCAGCTTTGGTCGTTGGCTCACTTTTAGGCTTCGTCTTTACTAGAGCTAGCGCACGTCGACAAGTTGACCGGGTCAACAACAAGGTCCGGCAGCTAGAGGAAGCATTGGCCGATGCCACGAACCACTCTAAGATTGAGAGAACACCACCTTCCGCACCTACCCGATGGGCCCGGTACTCCTGGGTGCGGTTGAACCAGGTGCCGCGAATGGGCTCCCCTTCGAGTACGGCCTTGAGCATGCTGGGCCACTCCTCGACCCGGGGGTAGGTAATAAGTTCCATGCGATTCTGGGAGCCGAGCCGTACAGGCAGGCCCAAGGCCCTCTGACTTGCTGCCTTCCGAGGGTTGGCAGCGGCGTTTTGAATCGTTTCAGGCTAGGAATCGCCCTTCCAAGCGCGAAGAGGGCAGGCCAGCCTTGGCAGCGAGCCGGGCGCTGGACATACCTTTCCTGCAAACAACTCGGAAGTTGATCGGTGGGGAGATGGCTTATGCCTCTGCTTTTGCAGAAGCCCTGCTTGCAGCCTACCGGACAGGAACGAGCCCGGCCTTGACGAAGGGCAGGGCGGGAGGAAAGCTCCCCTCCGGAAACCGGGCCGACCGGTCGCCTGCCTTCAGATGCTCTGCGGCTTCACGAAACGCCGCCACGAAGAGTCATACATCCGGTAGATCTCCTCGCGCACCTGCGAGCCCGTCGACAAATAAATCCCCGCCGGTAGACAGCGCTTGTCCTGGAAGGAGGACAAAAAGGCCCCTATCAAGCCCTTCTTGCCCTGGCATCGTGCTTGCTCAAAGGAACTGGAAGCTATTCGACCGCAGGGAGGTTCCTTTGAGGAGTCTATCCGTCCTGATTCTCCTGTTCCTGGCCGCGGACGGCCCGGCGCCGGCCCAGACGCCGGAGGAGGCGCCGAGGCCCGTCCAGGTCTTCGAAGAATCCGTCGACGTGCACGTCGTCAACCTCGAGGTGGTGGTCACCGGCGCGCGGGGAGAGCGGGTGACCGGGCTGACGCTCAAAGACTTCCGGCTGCGCATCGACGGCGCCGAGACGCCGATCACCTTCTTCTCCGAGATCGACGAGAAGAAGCGGAGCGTCTCCGGCGAGGTGGTGACGGGTAGCGAGGACGCCGAGCCTGCCGCGGAGCCCGTCTGGCGGAGCCGCGATATCCTCGTCTTCCTCGACGAGACGACCATGGTCGAGGCGCGCCGGAACCTGGTCGTGCGCTCGCTGGCCCGGCAGCTCGACCAGCTCACCGCGGGCGATCAGATGGCGGTGGTCGCCTTCTCCGGCTCGCGTCTGGAGGTGCTCTGCGAATGGACCGGCGACCGCACGCGCCTGGCGTCGGTGCTCGCCGCTCTCGACAAGCGGCCCACGCGCGGCATCCGCGATGAGGCCGGGCGTAGGCAAATGGCGAACGATGCGCAGCTCATGGCCGAAGTGATGGCGGCTGTGCAGGCCGACGAACCGAATCGGGAGAGCAACCAGCTGACCGAGAGCGCTTTTGCCGGGGCCCCGCTGTCTCCCTTCACCCCTCTCAGCCGGTTTCGGCAAGTCTCCGAGGCGGCGATCGCCGCCATGCAGGGCCTCCCCACGCCGCCCGGCCGCAAGATGATGATGCTGTTCTCTGAAGGCTTCCACTCCCCTGCCTTCGCGCGGCCCGTAGCGCATGAAGCCAACCGTCTGGGCTATAGCCTCTACCCGGTGGACGTCAAAGGGCTCGACACCTTCCAGGCCCAGAACGACGTCGAGCGCACGGAGCCGAGCTCCTTCGCCCTCGTCACCACCGGGTTCGATCGCGAGATCGACCACAACCTGCAGTACATGGCGGACACGACAGGAGGCAAGGCCGCGCTCAACTCCAACCGCATGGGGGCTTTGGAACGCCTGGTCGAAGACTCCACTTCCTACTATCTCCTCGGCTTCTCGCCCATCTGGCGCGGCGACGACCGCGGGCACAAGGTCGAGCTCGCCGCCACCCGTCCCGGCCTCCAGGTGCGCACGCGGACGAGCTACATCGACGCGTCCCACCGTACGCGCCTGTCCCTGGAAGCCGACGCCGCCCTTCTGCTCGGCAAGTTGGATGCGCAGCCGCGGCTGATCGTCAACGTCGGTGAGCCCGCCCCAGCGGCCGGCAGAGAGGAAATCGCGGTCACGCTGGGTGTGCCGGTCGGGTCGCTGGCCTTCTTTCGGCACGAGACGGGGTTTCGCGCCGAAGCGCCGATCGTCGTGGTGATGCTCGACGAACGGGGGAACCGGCGCGATCTGCCGCAGATCTGGCTGAAGGTCGAGGTGAAGGAGCTGCCTCGCGAAGGGACGTACGCGCGGTTCAATTTCTCCCTCCCCGCCGAAGCAGGGGCCCAGAAGATCGTCGTCACGGTCCACGACGCGGTGTCCGGCGAAGCCCTCTGGGGCGAGGCGCGGCTGGGGCCGCCGGCAACTGAGGGGCGGCCGGGAGAATAAGAGCTTCGAGGCTTCGGATAACGCCGATTGTCCGGGCCGGACAATTGGCTGGAACCCCTGCGGAGCGCTTATGCATCAAGCCCTATCGCTTTGCCGTGGATAGGAAAACGTTGTAAGCTGGCACAAACTCTGGAGGCGCTGAGAGATAGGCGATTTTTCCTTTTCGTTGGTTGCACCTATTCTGAGCGTCTAATGGGAGATTAGACGGACTTGAGGAGACCCGCATGAAGACCCGGTCCGCATTCGCAACCGTGGCGCTTCTTCTCGGCGTCACAGCTGCGGCGAGTGACCTTGGGCAGTCCCCGGCACCCGCGGCGATTCGATCACTCGAGGCTTGTCGGGCTGACCTCACTCCGGAGGGTCGTCGCGCGACTTTTTCGGGAACGGCGATCTTCGAAGCGGTTTCCGACTCGCGAGGCGTGGTGGCGGACTTGAAGGTATTGAAGCTCCCAGATTCCTTTGGCCGTTTCGTTCAAGTGGCTGAGTTTGAGAGTTGTGTTCGTCGGTGGCGGTTCACCGGGACCGGGACGTCAACTGTGGCGTTCACTGCGGGGACAACCGGAGAAATGCTCAAGGCGTGGCAGATTTCCGTGGCCTCCGGGAAGGGCACCTTGAGCTTGTTTCTCCCGCGAGGCGAGGCTCGCTAGGGTCGTTAGGCGTCGCAAGCCACTTCCTTTTCGCCCCGGAGGTTCCATGGCTGAACTGAAGACGAAGCAGACGGAAGCAAGCGTTGAGGAGTATCTCGACACCATCGAGGATCCGCGTCGCCGAGCCGACTGTGCGGCGATATCCGCACTCATGAAGAGAGTGACGAAATTCGAGCCCAAGATGTGGGGGCCAAGCATCGTCGGCTTCGGCAGCTACCACTACCGGTACGAGACTGGGCACGAAGGCGACGCATGCCTCGCCGGGTTCTCGTATAGAAGGCCAGAGATTGTTGTCTACATCGCAGATGGTTTTGAATCTCGCGAGGAGCTCCTGCAGCAGATTGGAAAGCACAGGACGGGCAAGGTCTGCCTCTACATCAAGAGGCTCTCAGACATAGACGTCGGAGTCCTTGAGGAACTCGTCAAAGCGTCAGTGGCCGAGGTGCGAAAGCGATACCCGTCGTGAGAGCGACGCCTAGCCTCTTGAGGGGATGCTCGAGCACGCAGCCATGGTACTGACTCCCGATGTCACGGTCATTCCTGACTTCGTCCCTGATCACCAGGCACTCTTCGACCTGCTCTTGGCAGAGGTCTCGTGGGACGAGCGCCTGCGAGCAAGAAAAACGGCCAGCTTCGGCATCTCCTACGACTACTCGGGTATGACCTATCCGCAGGTCGAGATGCCGGCTTTTCTCGATGCCGTATGCATGCAGATAGAAAGGGAGCCCGCGCTGGGCTTCCGCCCCAACAATTGCCTGCTCAACTACTATCCGGACGGAAAGTCATCCATGGGCTTTCATTCGGACTCCACGGAAGAGCTGGCCGAAGGAACAGGTGTAACCGTTGTGTCCCTTGGGAGCGAGCGCGAAATGGTGTTCCGACACAAGGAAGATCGCTCGCACAAGGTGCCTTGCCGTCTTGCTCCCGGGTCGCTTCTGTATATGTCGAACGAGCTTCAGGCATCCTGGCTTCACGGCATCCCGAAGGCTGCGCATGCGGGGCCAAGAATCAGTCTGACCTTCAGGCTCGTCGAGAACAAGGGCGGGCCCGGCGGCCCGCCCAGGAGATGAGGTCAGTAGCACTCGATCGGCGGGCACGGCGTGCAGATGCCGGTCGATTGACCACCACATCCCGCCGGCTTGTAGACGGTAATGCCGCAGCCGCCCGTGATCGACCGCAGGGCCTCATCCTCGATGTCGAGGAGGCCGGAGGGGTGCTCCGGGATCCGGTCGCGCTCCTCCGCGCTCAGGCTGAGGTAGTACTCCTCGTTACGCCATGCCTCGAGAATCTGCTTCTTCTTCATGCCGTAGTTCTCCTGGTGAGACTTGGTTGACGCCAGTCGGACGGTCACATGCCGCCCATTCCTGGAGGGGGAGACAGGGTCAGGACGCAAGGGAGACGATCCGGTTCCGCGGCGCGCGCCAGGCCGTAAGCGACGCCCGCCAGGCCGACCATCAGGCCCAGAGGCTCCGCTCCTTGCGGTAGCCCGTAGAGCCAGCCCTGCTCGTCGATGCCTTGGAGAATTCCGCCCGCGATGCGGCCGGCACGGGCCCGCAGTCTGTCGTCCCTGCTCGTCCGGGCTGCTTCCGTGATCAGTTCCAGGTTGCCCAGATCGCCGTGACACAGGCTGTGGTTCCTGCCGAAGCCCTTCTTCAGGGTCGTCTCGACCGCCGTTTCGATCTCCTGGAGGATTTCCGGATCCGAATGGAACGGCAGGGAAGCGATTCGCGCGAGGCCGATGCCCGGCGCTCCATGACACCAGGAGCAGGGATACAGAGCGGAATCGTCCGGAGCCATCTCGGCGGCTTCCGGGCGGAGGTCGAGCCAGTTCCGGTGCTCGGGCGAGTACAGGGAGCGGTCGTGCTCCAGCGCTCCCAGAGCCGTCCGCCGGAACCGCTCGTCGCCGCTCTCGCGCCACAGGTGAAGCAGGGCCAGGGCGATCCCGGCCGATCCGTGCGACATGCCGCCGACCGGCTGCGGCCCGACGGCGGGAACCACCCACCCGAGCCCGCGTTCCATCGGGCGCGCCTGCTCGACGAGCCGCTCTCCGCAGCGCAGGGCGAGCTCCCGGACCGCCTGCGAGGGTCTCGCCCGCAGGAGCCCCAGAAGCGACATCAGGCAGCCCGCCGCTCCCGCGATCAGGTCGCTGTGCTCGTCCTGATCGATCCTCGGCCCCAGGGTCAGGGTCAGGGCCAGGGCTTCGGCCTCTTCCAGGAGGGCCTCGTCACTCCAGAGCACTCCCATGTGGGTCAAGCCGTAGATCAGCCCGCCCCAGCCATTGAAGCCTCCGACCGCGGAGATGTCCGGACCTTCGGCCAGGATCTGGCGCTGGTTGGCCAGGGCGAGCCGGGCCAGACGCGTGCAGGTCTCCTCGCCGGTGAGAGATCCCAGGTAACCCAGGGCGAACGCGATGCCCGCGAGCCCCACATAGAAGTCCGGCCTCGCGCGCTGGAACGTCCAGCCCTGATCGGCCGCGTGCTCGATCGACATCCAGGTCGCTCCGTCGGCCTCCTCGAAGGCCAGGGTGCACAGGCGGTCCGCCGCGGCCCTCGCGGCGGACAGGAGCCGCTCCCGTCCAGCCATCTCCTCGGTCTCCTGGAACGGGTAGCCGGGCCGGCCGGCGAGGGTCTGCTGGAGCCGCGCCGCGCTGAAGGAGCCCCGGATCAACCACTCCTGCCGGGCGCGGTCGTCCCTGCCGAGCCGCCCGAGGCGCAGGGCGGCCCGCTCGAGGCCCGTATCCGGCAGGCATCCCGCAAGCCGTTCCCCGGTGCCGGTCCAGACATCCCTCGAACCGGGGCGGGTCGTGAAGTAGGGGATGTCTCCTTGCTCCAGATCCCGGTGCTCGAAGGGCAGGATCGGCTCGAGGTACGGCCGCGCCTGCGTGCCCACCCAGATCTGGTCCAGGAAACGGGTGCGGTCCAATGCGTTGGCGAGCAGGTAGGGGTGCAGGCTCTTTTCATAGAGCCCGAAGTACGCCTGAGTGGCGCGGAAGATCAGCCGTACCTCGACCTCGGCAAACGCGGAGAGAGGTCCTCCCGGGGAGAGCAGCTCGTCCCGGTGCGTCCGGAACAGCTCGTAGACCTGAGCGAAGCCGTCGAGGATGTCCTCCTCATAGGCGAGGAACGACACATCCTGGCCTTCGAGGATCGGCCGGTTCTTGGTCCCGGCGAGCTCGATCTCCCTGCGTCCGAAGCGCATCTCGTCCGTCCCGGCGTGTACGGGTCCGGAGTAGGGGATGACGGCTCCCGCTCCGCCGACAGCCCCGAGGCCGCTCAGGTCGATCCCCTGCTGCTCGGCGTCCCCCCAGATCCGCCGCGGCAGCAGGCCGATGCGCAGCACCGAATCCCGGAGCGGTCTCCCGGACCTGTCCCGGTCGGCCACGAGCTCGCGCACCTCCAGGTCGGGGTGGAAGAGCGTTTCGAGATCGACCAGGACGGGGTGCTCTCCGGCGGCGATGAGGTTCTCATGATGGAAGTCGATGCCTGCGATCGCGTAGAGCACGGCCATGTACCCGCCCTGCCGGCGATAGAAGCGATGAACTTCCTCGCCGTTCCGGCAGGGAGCGGATTCGATGAGCTCCATCCAGCCGTAGGGGCCGCGATCGAGGAGCCGGAGGTTGCGGAAGCCCGGCTCGAAGCCGCGCGCAACGGTCCAGCGGAGCAGGTCCTGGAAGGCGGCGTCGGCGGCGAGCGGCTTGGGCTTGTAGACCAGGCGGAAACCGGATGCGAAGTGGAGGAGGATGACCGAGCGGCCGCCGCGGTGGGGATCGCCGTCGATTTTGGCTTTCGTCAGGCGGCCGGGAGGCGTTGCCGGGCCCGCTTCGGGAGCGATACAGCGGCAGATTTCCTCCCAATCCGCAACGAGCCGTTGCAGCATCTCGCGGCAGACCTCTTCCCATTGCGCGATCCGTTCCAGGAGATGGCGAGCCAGGACGGGGTAGCGGCCCAGGATGTCGAGAGCCGTCCGCGGCCGGCGGAGGCTGGCAAGGAAGCTCTGGAACCTTTCCTCCGGCGTGTCTCCCTCGAGGGTTTCTTCCAGGCGGGCTGCCTGGAGCTCGAGGACCAGGGTGCGCGCGAGGTTCTGCTTGAGCCGCACGAGGAGGCCGGGGACCAGACAGCTGACGGTGGAAAGCGGATCGAGGTCCAGGCCTTCCGGAGCAGCGCCGGAGAGCTTTTCGACGTGCCTTTGCAGGCGCTCGCAGCCTCGCCGGATGAGCGGCTCCACCAGGACCAGGAAAGCCGCCGTGCTGACAGAGTCGGACGCGGTTGCCGCCAGCCAGGGGGAGGCATCTGGTTGTGGCGAGGAGAACGCCTCCTCGATCTCCAACAGCCAGGCGGGAGGTGTACCGGTCCGCTCCCGCAGATGGCCGGGCTCCTCCCCCAGGAGGACGGCCAGCTCCTCGGGCCCCAGCCCGTCGAGGGCGAGGCGGCGGACGAAGAAGCCGTCGTCGGAGAAGGGCGCCTGCGTCTGCCAGCGCTCCAGGCGCCTGGCCGCACGCTCCCGGTCGAAGGGGAGGGTCCGGACATCCCCCGCAGCGGCCAGGCGCTCGCCCAGCCGCAAGGCCTGATACCAGTCTCCACTGGGCTGAGCCTCCAGATCGCCTCCTCTTCCGCGGGAAAC
>DASUNJ010000022.1:0-2118 GCA_036277235.1 Thermoanaerobaculia bacterium
CGATGGGCTCGGCGAGAAGCACGCCCAGGAGCGAGAAGGCGGAGGCCGCTGCCAGGAGCAGCCCGAAGACCGCACCCGCGAAGCGGCCGGCCTCTTCCTTCCTCCCCTCCTCCAGCATGCGGGAGTAGATCGGGATGAACGCCGCCGAGAGGGTGCCCTCCCCGAGGAGGTTCTGGATCGCGTTGGGGGCGCGGAAGGCGACCCGCAGCACGTCCATGTGGGGACCTACGCCCAGGTAATGGGCAAAGGCCCGCTCGCGCACGAAGCCGATCAGCCGGGAGGAGAGGATGCCGAGCGCGACCGCGGCGGCGCCGCCGGATCGACCGGCTTGGGGAGAGATAGATGCCGGCGGAAGCGGCTCGGTCATTGGAGCGGCATTCTAAGCGTAAAATCTCCGTATGCCCTACGGATGGGAAGGCGAAAAGGTGCGGCTGGTGCCCCTGGACAAGGCGCGCCACCTGGACAACGCGATCGCCTGGCTCAACGATCCCGAGATCACGGCCTGGACCCTGGTCGGCGACTGGCCCGTGGGCCGCCTGGCCGAGGAGGACTGGTTCGATACCATGAGCCGGCTGCCGCCGATCGGCCTGCACGAAAAGGTCACGTTCGCCGTGGAGACGCTCGCCGGCGAGCACATCGGCTTCTCCGGTCTGCACGCCATCGACTGGCACAACCGGGTGGCCACGACCGGCACGATCCTGGGCCGGCGCGAGCTCTGGGGCCAGGGCTACGGCTCGGACGCCGCGAAAATCCGCACCCGCTTCGCCTTCGAGGTCCTGGGCCTGCGCATGCTCCTCTCGGACGTCATGGCCGACAACGCCGGCTCGATCCGCATGCTCCAGAAGTCCGGCTACAAAGAGGTCGGGAGGATTCCAAGGAGGATCTGGAAGCGCGGGGCCTGGCGGGATGTGGTGGTGCTTTGCCTGGAGGCGGAAACGTAGGGGAGGGGTTTACCCCCTCCCGGGCGGGGGCAAGCCCCGCCCCTACATTAAGGTAGGTCGTTCCAGTTCAGCAGCACGTTGTACACCAGTCGGAAATCCGACAGGTTCAAATACCGGTGGAGCGGGTTGAAGGCGTAGAGCACGACCCGCCCCTTCCCCACCGGCACGTCGAGCACGGCGGGCTTGCCGTCCACCTGGGCCTCGCCCTGGACGAAGCCTGAGAGCACCAGGCGCTTGTCCTCCGGCTTCTCGACCTTCTTCTCTTCCGGCTTGGGCTCTTCGTCGGCGTCCTCGACCTCGACCGTCTCCTCGGCCGGCTCTTCCTTCTTCTCCTCCTCCTCGGGGACCTGCTTGGTGCCGAACTGGAGCACGGCCCAGCCGCGGTCGCGGTCGTCCACGTCCCACAACGGACCGTTGCCGCGGAAGACGCTGGGCCGCTCCTCGTAGCCGTAGACGATCGGGTGCTCCGGCCGCAGCACCTTGGCGCGCAGCTCCGAGCCCGGGGTATTGGGACCCGCCACGTTGCGCACCCGGCGCACCAGGCCGCCCTGCACGGGCAGCACGCCGGAGTTGCCGAGAGCCACCAGGACACCGCCCCTCTCCACGAAACGCTGCAGGTTGAGCAGCCCCTCGAAGCCCATGCCGCCGGTGATGTCGTCCGAGGCGTTCGGGATGCCATGGCTCGGATACTCGTCCGTCTTCGTGTAGGCGAGCGGACCCCACTTGGGATCGATCCCGTGTACCAGGCGCGCGAAGTCGCCGAAGGCCTGCGGGAAGAGGATCACGTCGAAACGGTCCTGGAGGCCGCCGCGCCGGAGATCGGCGTCGGCGATCAGGGTGTACTCGAAGCCCTCGCGGTCGAGCGTGTAGCGCGCCCAGCCCGCGTCCTGGGTGGAGACCCAGGTCTGAAGCAGGGCCATCCGCGGCAGGTCCACTACATGGCGCTGGACATCCGGCATGGACGAAACCGCCGTGAAGACGAGCCCCAGACGCAAGGCCACATCGTCCACCGCCTCCCTCGGAGCCTGCACGATCCAGCTCCCGGGCGGATAGTTGACGCCGCCCGCCTCGAAAGCCTTCTCCGCCGCGTCCACCTGGTGGCTCCCCAGGAGCTGGCGCGCCCGCAGCAGGGAAGTCTGCCCGGTATCGCGCAAGAGGAAGATGTCGCCCACCCCGT